>NZ_JAPZLD010000020.1:0-202142 GCF_030182635.1 Amycolatopsis ponsaeliensis | reverse complement strand
GGGGGGGGGGGGGGGGGGGGGGGGGGGGGGGGGGGGGGGGGGGGGGGGGGGGGGGGGGGTTCGCGTCGGGGGGCCCGCGCCGGCGCCGCCCCCCCCCCCCCCCCCCCCCCCCCCCCCCCCCCCCCACCACCCCTTCACGAGGTCACAACGTCAACCGCAGCAGCGCGCGGCCGCTCCCCCCGCGTACCTCCAAAGCCGCCAGATCGGTCCGCTTCAAAGCCGTCCCGATCACGATGCGGGCCGTGTTGTCCGGGACCGCCTTCCACGTCGCCAGCTGGGTTTCCGTGCCCGACCGCGAGATCGCCACCAGGACGTACTCGCCGCTGCTGCGCTCCCCTGTGTAGCTGCACGACATGTCCACCTGCGTGCCCCACTCGAACGCGTCCAGGCGGGCGTCCGCGCGGACCGGGAACTGCCCCAAAGCCGTCATCGCGATCGACGGCGGTGGTGCCGCGGGAGGCCACGACGCCACCACCGCCAGCGCCACGCACGCCGACACCGCCACCGCGGCCGACACCGACGTCACCGCCAGCCGGATCCGGCGGCCGCGCCGGACACGCCGGAGCACCGTCGGCAGCAGATCCGGCGGGGGCGGGCCCACGTCCGGCACCACGGGGGGAGCGTCGACCCGGGCCAGCAACCCCGGCAATCCCGCCATGTCCCGCACCGAGGCCGCGCACCGGTCGCACGTGCGCAGGTGCTGCTCGAAGCGCTGCCGGTCCTCGGGAGACAGCGCCCCGAGGACGTACGCCGCGTCGAACGTCGCGAACGGGTCCTCGCTCACTGGGTCACCCCCCTCTCCTCGAGCACCAGGCGCAGCGCGCGCAACGCGTAGTGCGTGCGCGACTTGACCGTCCCCTCGGCCACGCCGAGCCGCGTGGCCGCGTCCGCCACCGAATAGCCCTGGAAGTAACACAGCACGAGCACCTCGCGGTGCCGTTCGGACAGCTCCGCGAGCGCCTCCGCGACCAGCCAGCCCTGCACCGCCCGGTCCGTCCCGTCGCCGACCGCCCGCTCCGGCGGCCGGTCGGTCATCACCTCCGACCGGGCCGACGCCGAGCGCCAGCCGTCGATCGCGATGCGCCGCGCCACCGTGAACAGCCACGCCCGCGCCGAACCCTGCGACTGGTCCAGCACCGCCGTCGACCGCCAGGCGCGCAGCAGCGTCTCCTGGACGACGTCCTCGGCCCGGATCCGGTCGCCGGAGGTCAGGTGGAGCGCGTACGACCACAGCGCGCCCGCGTGTTCCTCGTGCAGCGCGCGCATCAGCGCGTCTTCGGCGACTTCCCCCACGGAACTCAGGCCGAGACTCGACGCCGGTCCTTCACGAACATCAGGGCCAGGCCGCCGACGATGCAGACCGCCTCGGTGATCACGCCCCAGTACTCCGGCTGGCTGTTGAACTGGTCGTGGTTCCCGGCGAACCCGACGGTCGCGGCGAGCACGTACGCGCCGAGCGTCAGCACCCCGAACCCGACCGCGCCCAGCGCGGGCAGCCAGTGCCGCCAGGCCAGGACCGCGATCGCGAGGACCAGGCCGCCGATCGCGTCGAGCAGGAACAACGGCCCGACGATGCCCGGGTAGTCCTCGGTCCACAGGAAGTAGTGCACGCCCGCCGAGCCCAGCAGCGCGGCCGCCACGACGATGCGCAGAACCCAACTCACCATGATCGATCCTCCACTCCACACCCACTCGGGTACATACACGGAACAGGGGCCGATCCGGTTCACCGCGAATTGAACCGATGCGGTGTCGATCTCGTTTAGTGGGGCATGACTGCCGAAACCCACTCCCGCCGCACCGTCCTCACCACGGGCGCCGCCGTCGCAGGTGCCGCCGTCGGCGCCGTCGCGCTCTCCGCGTGCGGTTCCTCGGACGACGCCAAGCCGGGCACCGCGCAGGCGCCGATCGCCGCCGGGACGCCGCTGGTCGCGCTCGCCGACGTCCCGGTCGGGGAGGCGAAGGCCGCCAAGGCCCCGGACGGCTCCGACGTCATCGTGGCCCGGACGTCCGAGTCGGCCTGCGCCGCGTTCAGCGCGATCTGCACGCACCAGGGCTGCACGGTCGCCCCGAAGGGCGCCGACCTCGTCTGCCCGTGCCACGGCTCGGTCTTCAACGCGCTCACCGGGGAGGTCAAGCAGGGCCCGGCGAACAAGCCGCTGCCGTCGGTGGCGGTCAAGGTCGAGAACGGGAAGGTCGTCACCGGCTGACGGGCCGGTCGGCATGAAGGACCCTTGGGGACGACTGTCCACAAGGGCCCTTCGTGTGACAAAGCCGACTCAGGCGTCCCAGCCGAACAACCGGTCACCGGCGGCGACCTCGCGCTCGGCGTCCAAACCGGACAGCACGTCCGCCGAGGCGTCCAGCGCGACGACCGGGACGATCGCCGAGTAGCCCGCCGCGGTCACCGCCTCCGGGTCCCAGCTGACGATCGGCTGGCCGGCCCGCACCTGCTCGCCCTTGACGACGTGCAGCGTGAAGCCTTCGCCCTTCTCCTTGACCGTGTCGATCCCCAGGTGGACCAGCACGGCCTTGCCGTCCTCGGTCGCGACGACGTAGGCGTGCGGGTGCAGCGTCGCGACGGTGCCGTCGACCGGCGCGACCGCGTCCGACCGCCCGCCCGCGGGCTGCACCGCGATGCCCGGACCCACCATGGCCTGCGCGAAGACCGGGTCCGGGACCTCGGTGATCGGCACCACGCGCCCGGCGACCGGGCTGAGGATCTCCAGGCTCACAGCAGGTCCTCGATGTCGCTGGCGATCGTGTCCGCCTCCGGCCCAACGATCACCTGCAGGGCCGACGACCCCATCTTGACGACGCCCATCGCGCCGGCCTTCTTCAGCGCCGCCTCGTCGACGAGGCTCATGTCCTCGACCTCGCAGCGCAGCCGCGTGATGCAGCCCTCGATCTCGGTGAGGTTCTCCGTGCCGCCGAGTGCGGCGAGGATCTTTTCGGGCCTGTCATCCGCCATCGCGGTCTCCTTGATCACTGTTTGTTCCCAACCTGACGCGAACCGCGTGTCCACCTGTACTACGCCGTTCGTCGGCATGCACCCCGCCGCGGGCCACGAACGGATAACGGTGGTTGACACCCGTCCGCGCGGCGGAGCATCCTGCCCCATCAGATCATTGGTCTAGACCGGAACGTACCAATGTTCCGGGCCGGACGCGAGCACCGGTCCCCGGTGACGCGAGAACGAGGAGGGTGACGCCGATGAGCGCGGCAGCGCACGTCCCGCCACCCGACCGGGTCGTCAACGGGCCCACGCCCAAGCACGCCCAGCTGCGGGAGATCCTCCGCCGCACGGTGGAACGGGAACTCCCGCCGGGTGCGCCGATCCCGTCGGAACGTGAGCTCGCCCAGCGCTACGGCGTGTCGCGGCTCACGGTCAGATCGGCGATCGGCAAGCTGGTCGAGGAAGGTCTGCTCGCCCGGGTCCGCGGCAAGGGCACGTTCACCGCGGCCCGGCGGATGGAGCTGCAGCTCTACCTGATGTCGTTCACCGACGACATGCGCCGGCGCGGGCTGACCCCGACGACCGAGGTGGTCTCGGCGGCCACCGAGGTCCCGCCGACCGCTTCGGCGCACGCCCTCGGCCTGGCCGAGGGCGCCCCCGCACACCACCTCGTGCGGTTGCGCCACGCCGACGGCGTGCCCCTGGCCGTCGAACGCGGTTGGTACCACGCGGGCCGGGCTCCCGGCCTGCTCGAGCTCGACCTGACCCAGTCCATCTACGCGCAGCTGGCCGAGACGTACGACGTGCGTCCCGACCAGGCGTGGCAGACGGTCTGGGCCGAAGGAGCGGACCGCGAGACGGCCCGGCTGCTCGGCATGCGTGCCGGCAGTCCCCTGCTCGTGTTCCGGCGGGTCTCCAGCGCGAACGGGGACCCCATCGAAGACATCACGTCCTGGTACCGGGGAGATCATTACCAGGTGACCATGCAGTTGGACCGGAACACCCCGGAGCCCGGTCAACCACCCCACTATGGAGGATCCAGATGAGCTCCACCACCGCGGAGGGGGCGACGAAGAAGAGCGGCGGAGGCCTCGCCGGTCTTCAGCGCTTCGGCCGTAGCCTCATGCTTCCCATCGCCACGCTCCCTGCGGCGGGCATCCTGCTGCGGTTCGGGCAGGACGACATGCTCGGCAAGGACGGCCTGGGCTGGAACAAGGTCGCCTCGGTCCTCGCGGCCGCCGGTGGCACGCTGTTCAACTGGCTGCCGCTGCTGTTCGCGGTCGGTATCGCGGTCGGCTTCGCCAAGAAGGGCGATGGTTCGACCGGTGTCGCCGCGGTCGTCGGCTTCTTCGTCTTCACCAGCGTCATCCAGGTGTTCGCCCCGCTGAAGGACCTGCCGAAGTACAAGGCCGGTTCCACCGAGCTCGCCCCGATCAACTGGCCGTACTCGGTACTCGCCGGTGTCGTCGTCGGTATCGTCGCCGCCCTGCTGTGGCAGCGCTACCACCGCATCAAGCTGCCCGCCTACCTGGCGTTCTTCGGCGGCCGCCGGTTCGTCCCGATCATCACCGCCCTCGTGATGCTGATCCTCGGCGTGCTCTTCGGCCTCGTGTTCCACTGGGTCAACAGCGGCATCGAGTCCGTCGGTGACGCGGTCACCTCGTCCCCGATCGTCGGTGGCGGCATCTACGGCGCGCTGAACCGCCTGCTCATCCCGGTCGGTCTGCACCAGCTGCTGAACGTGCCGGTGTGGTTCATCTTCGACGGCGGCGACATCAACAACTTCGTCGCGGGCAAGATGACGGCGGGCGCCTTCACCACCGGCTTCTTCCCGATCTTCATGTTCGCGCTGCCCGCCGCGGCCCTGGCCATCTGGCAGACCGCGCGTCCGGCGCAGAAGAAGATCGTCGGCGGTGTGATGATCTCCGCGGCGCTGACCTCGTTCCTCACCGGTGTCACCGAGCCGATCGAGTTCTCGTTCATGTTCGTCGCGTGGCCGCTGTACCTCTTCCACGCGATCATGACCGGCACCTCGCTGGCGATCTGCAACGCGCTGGGCATCCACCAGAGCTTCAACTTCTCCGCGGGCGGCATCGACTTCCTGCTGAACCTGGGTGCCCCGGCGGCGCAGAAACCGTGGCTGCTCGTCCCGATCGGCCTGGTCTACGCGGTGATCTACTACGTGGTCTTCCGCTTCGCGATCACCAAGTTCAACCTGCGCACCCCGGGCCGCGAAGACGACTCGATCGAGTCGGACCTCGAGCGCACGGCCGCCGCGTAACATCCGTACCGACGTAGCACCCCTTAGGGAGAGGACGAACATGCCGGAGAAACGCGTCGCCGTGGCGAGCAAGGTGGGCCTGCACGCCAGGCCGGCCGCGCTGGTGGCGAAGGCGGCCGCGGCGCAACCCGTCGCGGTGCAGATCGCGAAGGCCGGCGGGAGCCCGGTGGCCGCCGGCAGCGTGCTCAACCTGATGACGCTCGCCGCCGGGTACGGCGACGAGGTCGTCATCAGCGCCGAGGGCGAGGGCGCCGAGGAGGCCGTGGAAGCGGTCGCCCAGCTGGTCGCCACCGACCTCGACGCCTGAGTCACATCCACGAAGGCCTTCGCACCGGTCCCCGACACCGGTGCGGAGGCCTTCGTGGCGTTTCGTAGGGTGGACGCATGGACAGCGTGCGCCTGATCGACGAGTGGCCGGTGGACAACGCCGCGACGGCCGTGGTGTCCGCGGCCGGGACAGTCGTGGGCCGCCACGGCGACACCGCGCGGAAGTTCCGGCTGGCCTCGGTCAGCAAGCCGCTGACCGCCTACGCCGCGCTCATCGCGGTCGAGGAGGGCGTCGTCGAACTCGACACCCCGGCCGGCCCCGAGGGCTCGACCGTGCGGCACCTGCTCGCCCACACCTCGGGCCTCGCCTTCGACGCGCACAAGGCCATGGCCGAGCCGGGCACGCGGCGGCTCTACTCCAACGCCGGGTTCGAACAGCTGGCCGACGTGCTGGCCGAGCACTCCGGCATCCCGTTCGCGCAGTACCAGGCCGAAGCGCTGTTCGCCCCGCTGGGCATGACGAGCACGGCCCTCGACGGCTCGCCCGCGTCCGGCGCGGTGTCCACTGTGGACGACCTGGTCGCGTTCGCCGCCGAGTTGCAGTCGCCCAAGCTGCTCGACCCCGCCACGGTCGCCGAGGCGACGAACGTCGTCTTCCCCGGCCTGTCCGGCGTGCTGCCCGGGTTCGGGCACCAGAAGCCCAACGACTGGGGCCTGGGCTTCGAGATCCGCGACCACAAGAGCCCGCACTGGACCGGCGCGAACAGCTCGCCGCGCACGTTCGGGCACTTCGGCCAGTCCGGCACGTTCCTCTGGGTCGACCCGGACGCGGGCGCGGCCTGCGTCGCGCTGACCGACCGCGCGTTCGGCCCGTGGGCCGCCGAGGTCTGGCCGCGCCACACCGACGCCGTCCTGGCGGAATTGAGCGCGTGAAGCCGCTCCTCGCCGCCCTGCTGCTCCTGCTCGCCGCCTGCAGCGCGCCCCAGGCCGCACCCGCTCCCCCGGCGCCGTCCGCGGCCACGCCCGAAGCCCCGCCGGCGCTGGGCACGAACGGCGCCGCCGTGCCCGCGCTGCGCTGGACGCCGTGCCACGGGAAGTACCAGTGCGCGGCCGCGTCCGTGCCGCTGAGCTACCGCGAGCCGAAGGGCACCGCGATCACGCTCTCGGTGATCCGGCTGCCGGCGGGCGACCCGGGCCGGCGGCTCGGCTCGCTGTTCTTCAACTTCGGCGGCCCGGGCACGGACGGCGTCGGCGAGCTGACGCGGTTCGCCGACCGCTACCCCGCCGAGCTGAAGGCCCGCTTCGACCTGGTGAGCTTCGACCCGCGCGGGATCGGCGGGTCGGCACCGATCAGCTGTCCCGGCGCCGACCACGCGCCCGGGCCGGGTTCACCGCTGCGGCAGCCGGACGCGTTCTTCGCGGCGAGCGCGGCACCCGGGAAGGCGTGCGCGGCCGGGTCGGGCGCCCTGCTGAGCCACCTGTCGACGGCGAACGTGGCGCGTGACCTGGAGCTGCTGCGCCAGGCCGTCGGCGACGCCGCGCTGAACTTCTACGGCTACTCCTACGGCACCTACCTGGGCGGCACGTACGCGAACCTGTTCCCGGACAAGGTCCGCGCGATGACCCTCGACGGCACGCTCGACCTGGTCGCGAACGCCACCGGGAAGCCGGGGCAGGAGAAGCAGCCGGTCGACGTCCGCGCCGACGTCGCCGGGGCGCAGCAGCAGGAGCTGGACCAGTTCTTCGCGGTGTGCGCCGCGGCCGGGCCGAAGTGCGCGTTCTCCGGCGGCGACCCGAAGGCGAAGTTCGCCGGGGTCTTCGCGCGGGCGTCGCGCACCACGGGCGTGGGCTCCCTGATGAAGACCGTCGACAGCGCGCTGTACCAGTCCGGCCGGTGGAAGCGCCTCGCGCAGACCCTTTCCGCAATGCCGTCGGATTCCGGCGCGGCTTCGCCGGTGCTCGACCCGTACGTGCCGACCCACTCCCCCGGGTTCCTCGCCGTCCAGTGCGTCGACAGCGACAACCCCTCCTCGCCGGCGGACTACGCGGCGCTGGCGGCCCGGGAAAGCGCGCGTCAGCCGTACTTCGGGCTGGGCTCGGTGTTCTCGATGGCCCAGTGCGTCGGCTGGCCCGCGCACGACGAGGACCGGTACACCGGCCCGTGGAACCGGGCGCGGAAGAACCCGATCCTCGTGCTGAACAACCGGTTCGACCCGGCGACACCGCTGCACAACGCGCAGGCGACGGCGGCCGAGCTGGGCGACGGCCGGGTGCTGGTCGTCGACGGGTACGGCCACACTTCGCTGGACGCGCCGAGCGCGTGCGCTTCGACGGCCGTCGTGAAGTACCTGACCGACGTGAGCGCGCCGGCCGAGGGCACCACCTGCGCACCGGACGCCGTCCCGTTCTCGTGAGTGGGAAACGGGGTTAGAACACTGTTTCTCACTCACGACCCGCGGGGGCCGGGCGTTCAGCCGAACGGACGCCCTGAGCAGGGTCTTTGGACCCTGCCCGTCGTGAAGTGCGGGTGGTGTCATGGTTCTCGTGCGGGCCCGCCGCCGGGCCGGTGCGGGGACCTCGGGCCCCGGCGGGCCGCACGCCTCACTCCATCAGCCGGATCGGCTCCCCCGCCTGGTAGGCGGCGATGTCCTCGACGGCGTCGCCGTAGAAGATCTCGTAGGTCTCCCGGGCGACGAACCCGAGGTGCGGGGTGAGGACCGCGTTGTCCAGCGTCCTCAGTGGATGGTCGGCCGGGAACGGCTCGACGTCGTAGACGTCCAGCGCCGCCGCCCGGATCTCCTTGCGCCGCAACGCGTCCACCAGCGCGGCCTCGTCGACGATCGGGCCACGCGAGGTGTTCACCAGCAACGCGGACGGCTTCATCGCGGCGAGCTCGGCCGCGCCGACCAGGCCACGGGTGCGCCCGCTGAGCACCAGGTGGATCGACAGCACGTCCGAGCGGGCGAACAGTTCCTCTTTGGACACCGCCGTGACGCCGTGTGGATCGGCCTTCTCCGGCGTCAGGTTCTGGCTCCAGGCAATGGTTTCCATGCCGAAGACCTGCCCGATCTTCGCCGCGCCTGCCCCGAGCCGGCCGAGGCCGAGCAGGCCGAGTGTCTTGCCGTGCAGCATGGTCCCGACGGTCGTCTGCCAGCCGCCTTCGCGCATGTTCCGGAACTCCTGCGGCAGGTTCCTCGCCGCGGCGAGGATCAGCGCCCAGGTGTGCTCGGCGGTCGGCTCGCCGAGGTACCCGGTCCGGGACACGACGACGCCGTTGCGGCGCGCGGCCGGGACGTCGATGGCGGCGTTGCGCGGACCGGTGCTGACCAGCAGTTTCAGGTCCGGCAGCCGGTCGAGCACCTCGGCGGGGAAGCGGGTGCGTTCCCGCATCGCGACGATCACTTCGAAGCCCTGGAGCTGGCCGACGACGTCGGTGAGGGGCTCGGTGAAGACCGTGATGTCCGCCTTGAGCGAGTCCCAGTCACCGAAGGTCAGGGCGACGTCCTGGTAGTCGTCGAGAATCGCGATCCGCATGATCTCACCGTAGTGGCACCAGGACGTCCACGCGGACCAGGTGGTGGTCGGAGGCGTCGTTCAGCCGGGACAGCTCGTCCGACGGCACCGGCCAGAACACCTCCGCGTGCCACGGCAGCAGCCCCTTCGACGGCAGCACGTAGTCCGTCCGGAGGTTGCCCGGCGCGACGTCGTTGAAGTCGCCCGTGTCGTAGAACGGGTCGCTCTTCTGACCCACGTTCGCGCCGCCCTGGGCCTGCGAAGCCAGCACCGCGCCGCGGCTGCCCGGGTGCGTCTGGATCACGCGACGCGCGTTCAGCAGCTGCTCGATCGCGCCCGGCACGCTGTCGCCGTCCAGCGGGTCCGAGTTGTTGTCGCCCGCCACGACGAAGCGCTCCGAGGCGCCCAGGCCGCCGCGGTGGCCGCGGTCGTCGTGGATGTAGCCGCCCTTGCCCGGCGTCACGTAGTCGGCCCAGAAGCGGATCTCGTCGTTGTTGCGGGTGCCGTTGCGGTCCTCCGGGCCGTCGAAGCTCGGCGGCGTCGGGTGCGAGACCAGGAAGTGCACCGTCGAGCGGCCGATCTTCAGCGGCAGGTCCCAGTGCGACTTCGACGACAGCCGCAGCACGTTCAGCTCGGCCGGGCTGTACCAGTCGTGCGGTGCCGGCGTGGCCGGATCGTCCGGGAGCAGCGCGCCCGGCATGTCCTTCCACAGGAACTTCTGGAACGTCCGGACGTGCGCGAGGTCGATCGGGTACTTCGACAGCACGAGCAGCCCGTACTGGCCCTCGAACGTGCCGAAGCCCTGGGCGTCGTTGCCGAGGCCGACCTTGCCGTCGCGGTCGAGGTCGAAGCCCGTCGGCACGCCCGTGTTGACCGGCGCGGTGTAGGCGTACGGGTAGTCGATCGGCCGGGCGCCGTGCTGGCCCACCGCCAGGTAGTTCTCGCGGAACAGGTCCGCGGCCTTGTTGCCCGGCACGTAGTCGAACTCGTTGATCAGCTGGACGTCGGCGCGGTTGCGCTGGACGACCTCGGCGACCTCCTGCGCCTGGGCGTTGCCCGGCGTCGAGAGGTCGGTCACCAGCTGCCCGGCGGCCGCCCGGTTCAGCGACGCGTTGAAGGTCGCGAAGCGGACGTTGGTCCCGAAGCCGGCGTCAGCGGTGGCGGGCACGAAGAGCCCTACGAGCAGGGCTGCGGACAGCCCGGCGGCAATGCGTTTCACGATGAAAACCTCCCAGTCGGCGGTCACCCTATGCCGGAATCCGCCCATCCGGGTGAGCACCCGGTGAACGACCGACGTGACCCAGCCCTCTTGAACGCGTTCAAAAACAGGGCTACCGTCCTTCTTGAACACGTTCAAAACGAGGAGGAACCATGGATCGCATAGTCGTCGCCTACGCCCTCTACCTGCTGATCAGCATCCCGTTGACGGTGCTCGTGGCCCGGACGCTCAGCCGGCACGGCCGCACCTTCCTCACCGAGGTCTTCGCCGACAGCCCCGGCCTGGCCAACGCCGTCAACCAGCTGCTGGTCGTCGGCTTCTACCTGGTCAGCCTCGGCTTCGTGACGCTCTTCCTGACCAGCCACGCCGAGGTGCCCACAGCGCGGGAGGTGTTCGAGTTGCTCTCGGTGAAGGTCGGCACTGTCGCGCTGATCCTCGGCGGGATGCACCTGGTCAACGTGCTGGTCTTCAACGCCATCCGCCGCCACCACCTGGCCCCGAAGCAGGCGCCGCGACCGGCCCCGCTGCCCTACGCCGGCGTGCCGCAGGCGCCGCCCTTCCCCGCGCCCTGACGTGCCCGGCGCTAACGTGCCGCACGTGGCCAAGAGCGAGGAAACGCGGTCCCTGATCGTCACGACCGCGATGCGGCTGTTCACCGAGAACGGCTACGACCGCACGACGATGCGCGCGATCGCCGCCGGAGCGGGTGTCTCCGTCGGGAACGCCTACTACTACTTCTCGTCGAAAGAACAGCTCATCCAGGGCTTCTACGACGAGATCGCGAGACAGCACCTCGACGAGGCCCGCGCCCGGATCGGCGGCGAGAGCGCCTTCGCCGCCCGCCTGAAGACCGTGCTGCTGTGCTGGCTGGACATCGCCGAGCCCTACCAGCGCTTCGGCACGCAGTTCTTCGTCAACGCGGCCGACCCGGAGTCGCCGCTGAGCCCGTTCAGCGACGACTCCTCGGCCGCCCGCGAAGCCTCGATCGGCCTCATGCGCGAGGTCGTCGACGGCTCCGACGTCAAGCTCGACCCGGAACTGCGCGACCAGCTGCCCGAACTGCTCTGGCTCTACCAGATGGGCGTGGTGCTGTTCTGGGTCCACGACCGGTCGGCCGGGCAGAAGCGCAGCCGGATGCTGGTGGAGCGCAGCGTCCCGTTGATCGCCCGGCTGGCCGCGCTCTCCCGGCTGCGGGTGTTCCGCCCGGTCAGCCGGGAGATCGTCGACCTCATCCAGGATCTGGCTAAGAAGGACTGACCGCCCGGAAGTAGAGGAACCGCGGCTTGGTCCGCAGGTTCTCCGCCCACTTCGGGTCGGCCTCGTCCGCCGCCGGCACCGGCATCGGCTCGACCAGCCGGTCGACCGCGAACCCGGCGTCGCGGACCGCCTGGAACGTCCAGCTCAGCGGGCGCCGGTAGAACCGGACCGGGTGCGGCTTCCCGTCGAGGCCGAAGTCGTCTTCCAGCAGTTCGAGCTGGAAGTAGTCGTCCTTGCCGAACCAGCGCCAGTCCTCGCCCGGGTGGTGCACCGAGAACACCAGCGCCCCGCCCGGCTTGAGCACCCGGCGGAACTCCGCCAGCGCCGGCCCCCAGTCCGGCAGGTAGTGCAGGACGAGTGACGCCGTGATGACGTCGATCGAGCCGTCCGGCAGGTCGAGCGGGAGGGAGACGTCGGCCTGCTCGAAGCGGGCGACGTCCCCGAACTTCTCGCGCGCCACGGCGACCATGCCCGCGCTCGAGTCGATGCCGAGGACGCCGGCGCCGCGCTCGGCCAGCAGCGCGCTGAGGTGCCCGGCCGCGCAGCCGACGTCCAGCACGCTCAGGCCTTCGACATCGCCCGCCAAGTCCACAATCGCCGGCCGGTCGTAAAGCGCGTTGGTGACGCTCTTCCCCGCGTGTTCGGCGTAGGCCTCGCTGTAGCCGTCGTACTGCGCGGCCCGCGCGCGGCCGAGGATCTCCTCGACCACCGCCGTCTTGGCGTCGGCGTACTGCTGGATGTACTTCCACTCCCGCGCACCCAGCTCGCGCTTCGTCGACGCGTAGAGCTCCAGCTCCTCCGGGTGCGACCGCAGCCGGTCGCGGAAGAGCCGGTAGCGCGGCGTCTGGCCGTTGCCCGGCGAGTAGACGTGCAGGTTGATGTTCGTGTCCGGGCCCTTGAAGCAGCGGTGCTTCTCCCAGTCCGGCTCGCGGATCACGAGCCGGTAGCCGGCCGCCTCCAGGGCCGGGAGGTACGCGTCCTCGTCGGCGGAGTCCGGCACCTCGAGGAGGATGTCGACGCAGGGCTTGGCGCACAGTCCCGGCACCGACGTCGACCCGACGTGCTCGAGGACGAGCACCTGCTCCCCCAGCACGCTCCGGATCCGCTCGGCCTCGCGTTCGAAGAGCTTCGGCCACTCCGGGTCGTAGTCGACGAGCAGGACCGTGGAGTTGAGCTTCGGCGCTTCACCGCCGACCCAGTTCGACTCGATTTCGTCCTCGCTCAACGCTTCTTGGCTGGTCATTCGGTAGACCCCCTTCTTCAAGGCAGTCGACCAGAATATCAACGCGGGCAAGCGATTATTCAGCCGATCGGCAGCGGCAGCAGGTTCCCGGTGGCTTCGCGCAGGGCGTCGCGCATCGCCGCTCGCGGGGCCGGCCGGCCGGTGAAGTGCTCGGCCTGCCCGAACGCCTGGTGCAGCAGCATGTCCAGCCCGGTCGCGAGCCGGCCGCCGCGCGCCGCGACGGCTTCGGCCAGCGGCGTCGGCCACGGGTGGTAGATGACGTCGAGGACGTGTGCGATCGCCGCCAGCTCGGCCACGTGCGGGTCCACGGCGTCCGGCGGCACGGTGTTCACCAGTACCGCCGCGGACCCCAAGGCCGCGAAGTCCGTCTCGGACCAGCGAAGCACGTCGACGTCGAGCGAAGCCCGCTTCGCCGCGTCGAGGGTTTCGCCGGCTCGTGCGGGATCCCGCACGACCAGGCGCACCTGCCGCACGCCCAGCGCCGCGAGCGCGACGACCGCCGCGGCCGCGGTGCCACCCGCGCCGAGCACGACGCCGGTGTCCCCGGGCGACGGCTCGTAGCCACCCGCCGCCCGCAGCGCCCCGGTGACGCCGTCGACGTCGGTGCAGTCCGCGAGCCAGCCCTTCGCGGTGCGGACCAGGGTGTTGGCCGCGCCGACCGCGGCCGCGCGCGGCGTCACCTCGTCCGCGTGGTCCAGCGCCGCGCGCTTGCCCGGCATGGTGACCGACAGCCCGGCCCACTCCGGGCCGAGGCCGGCGATCAGGCCGGGCAGCTCCTCGGCGCCCGTTTCGATCCGCTCGTACGTCCAGCCGGTCAGGCCGAGCGCGGCGAACGCGGCGCCGTGCAGCACCGGGGACAGCGAGTGCGCCACCGGCTTGCCCAGCACCGCGGCCTTGCGCGGCTCAGATGACACCGCGATCCCTGGCCAGGTCCCGGTTCTTGTTGTGTTCGTCGTTGGTGACCGCGAAGCAGGACAGGCCGTTCTTCTCGCACTTGACGAAGTAGACCCAGTCCCCCGCCACCGGGTGCACCGCCGCCTGGATGGCGTCGGCGCTCGGCACCGAGATCGGCGTCGGCGGCAGCCCGTTGATCTTGTACGTGTTGTACGCCCCGGACTTCACGCGGTCGGCTTCGTTGGTCAGCAGCGTCGGGCGGTCCAGGATGTAGTTGACCGTCGAGTCCATCTGCAGCCGCATGTTGATCGCGAGCCGGTTGTAGATGACCCGCGAGAGCTTGCCGAAGTCGGCCTTCACCGCCTCGCGTTCGATGATCGACGCGATGATCAGCGTCTGGTACGGCGTCATCTCCGGGCCGGTCGACTGCGGGCTCAGGCCGGCGTTCTGGATCGCCTCGGTCGAACTGCGCACCAGCTGGCCGATGATCTCCTGCGCGCTCGCGCCGGGGCGGACGTCGTAGAGGCCCGGCGCGATCAGGCCTTCGAGCCTGCGGTCCTTGCGGTCGGCCTTGTTCGCGGGCTCGATCGCCCAGTCCGGCACGCCGATCGTCTTGAGGTCCGCCGCGTCGACGGCCTTGCGCAGGTCGTCGGCCGAGACGCAGGTGCTCTTGCCGTCGATCTGCGCGCACGACGCCTTCGCCATCAGGCTGTAGACGCCGGGCGTCACCTTGCCGTCGGGCTGGGTGATGTCGTCGAACTGCGTGTACGGCCGGATCTCCAGCTGGCCGACCCGCGACGCCGGCGCGAGGATCCGGTCGACCGCGCTGGCTCCGGACATGTGCGCCTTCATCACGTAGAAGCCGTGCTGGATCCGCGACAGCTTCGGGTTGTCCTCGCCGGCCTTGACGAAAGCCTTGCCGCTGGCGACGACACCCGCGGTCGCGAGCTTCGTGCCGATCGCCGACGTCGAGTCGCCGTCGTCGACCTGGAACAGCACGTCCCCGTCGCCGGAACCCTCGAAGTCTTCGTAGCCGAAGATCTTGTTGAAGCCGTAGTAGGCGCCGCCCGCGAGCAGCACGATCACGACGAGCGCGGCGACCCAGCCCAGGGCGCGCTTGCCCTTCTTCTTGCGCGGCTTCTTCGGCTCGTCCTCGTACTCGTCTTCGTACTCGTCTTCGTCGTATTCCTCGTAGTCGTCGGCGTACTCGTCGTAGTCGTCGTACTCCGCGTACTCGTCGTCTTCGGCGACGAACTCCTCGGGCTCCTCGTGCGACGGCTCGGCCGGGGGCGCCGGGGCCTGCGCCGGGATGATGTCGGTCACCGGCTCTTCGCGCACGGGCGGGGGCGGCGGACGACGGCGCCGGGGCGCGGCTCCGGGTTCGGGCACGCCGACAGAGCGGTCACCCGGCTGGACGGGCCGCCGCGGGGGCTCCGGTGCCCGGGGGTCGGACGCGGCGTCGGGATCGAGCGCCGCACGACGCCGGCGCGCATCGCCGGCCTCTTCGGGATCGGGTGCCGCGCGGCGCCGCCGCGGATCGGCGGCATCGGCTGGGTCGGGCGCGGCCCGGCGCCGGCCGGGCGGCTGCTCGGCGGCCTCGGCCCGGAAGCGGGCGAGGTCGGCCACCTCGTCCGAGGCGCCCCGGGGGCGGCGCGGGGCCTGGCCCTCGTCGGGCGCGCCGCGCAGGCGGGCGGCCTGCGCTTCGGCGGCCTCTTCCAGGTCGAGCATCGCCTGGTGGCGGCGCGCGGCTTCGGCTTCGGCCAGCTCTTCGGGGGTCGGCCGGCGACGGCGTGCGTCGGCCGGCTCGTCCGGGACCGGCGCGGGACGGCGGCGGCGTGAAGGCGCTTCCTCCGCGGCGGGGGCCGGCCGCCGGCGCCGAGGTTCGGCGGGCTCGCCGGGTTCCGGGGCCGCGCGGCGGCGGCGCGGGGCCTGGGCTTCGGCGCCGTCGTCGAGGCCGTGGCGGGCGCGGACGGGGGCCGAGCGCTCGGCCTCCCGCGGGTCG
Organism: Amycolatopsis ponsaeliensis; assembly: GCF_030182635.1. Lineage (NCBI taxonomy): Bacteria > Bacillati > Actinomycetota > Actinomycetes > Pseudonocardiales > Pseudonocardiaceae > Amycolatopsis > Amycolatopsis ponsaeliensis. The sequence goes on along the minus strand of NZ_JAPZLD010000020.1, from coordinate 186,510 downwards.
AACTCGTCGTCGGCCGGGGGCAGCGTGCCCGGCGGCTCGAGGCGGCGACGGCGGCCGGACGGCGGTGCGTCGCGGCGCGGGTCGTAGCCCGCCTCGGGCCGCGCCCGGCGGGACGGCTGGGGCAGCTCGTGGGAGCCGCTGTGCCGCGAAGGCTGCGGCAGCTCCTGGTAGCCGCTCGCGTGGGGGTCGTGCGGGTCCGCACGACGTGGTGCGGGCCGGGACGGCGGCGGGGTCGCCGCTCCCGGCTCGCGGAGTCGCCTGCGCCCGCGTGGGGACTCAGGTGGCTGGTCGTTCATCGGTCTCCCTCCCGGGCGCGGTGCGCAGCAGCGGCGTCGATCCAGGCCTGCAGGATCTCGACGGCGGCGGCCTGGTCGACCACCGCACGCTGCTTGCGGCCTTTGACCCCGCGCTGGGAGAGGATGCGGGATGCGGTGACCGTGGTCAGCCGCTCGTCGCCCAGCCGGACCGGCACGGGCGCGACGCGCCCGGCCAGGCGTTCAGAATACGCGATCGCCAGCTCGGCCGCCGGACCCTGCCGGTTGGCGAGCGTTCGCGGCAAGCCCACGATCACCTCGACCACCTCGTGCTCGGTGACGAGGGCGGCCAGCTGGTCCAGATCACTGTCGTCGGTCGCATCGCGGGAGAGGGTAACCAATGGCGAAGCGAGCACGGGGGCCGGATCGCTCAGCGCCACCCCGACCCGGACGGATCCGACATCGACGCCGAGCCGCCGACCGCGGCCCGGATCGCCTGGACCAGGCCGATCCGGGCCGCGGTTCCCGCGGTTAACCAATGCCGGCAATCGCCGAGCGCAGGGCCGAGACCGCGTCGGCCGCGCCGGCCGGGTTCGTGCCACCGCCCTGGGCCATGTCGGGCTTGCCGCCGCCGCGGCCGCCGATCTTCTCCGCGAAGGACGGCACGAGCTTGCCCGCGGCGATGCCCTTGTCCTGGGCCGCCTTGGTCGTGGCGACGACGAAGCTCAGCTTCTCGCCGGCCGGCGAGAACAGCGCCACCACACCGGGCCGCGTGCCGAGCCGGCCGCGGATGTCGGAGGCGAGCGCGCGCAGGCCGTTGCCGTCGACGTCCGGGACGACCTCGGCCACCACGGTGACGCCGCCGATCTCCTGCGCCTTGTCGAGCAGCGAGCCCGCCGAGCCCAGCACCTGCTGGGTCTTGAGCTGCGTGATCTCCTTCTCGGCGTTCTTCAGCCGGGTCAGGACGTCCTCGATGCGGCCCGGCAGCTCGTCCGAGGGCACCTTGAAGGTGTTCGCCAGCTGCGAGACCAGCAGCTGCTCCTTGCGGACGTACTTCAGCGCGTCGCTGCCGACGAGCGCCTCGACGCGGTGCACGCCCGAGCCGATGGAGGCGTCGGAGACCAGCTTGACCAGGCCGAGCTGGCCGATCCGGTCGACGTGCGTGCCACCGCAGAGCTCGCGGGAGTACTCGCCCATGTCGACCACGCGGACGTCGTTGCCGTACTTCTCGCCGAACAGCGCGACCGCGCCCAGCTCGAGGGCCTTGTCCTTGGTCGTGGTGAAGCTCTGGACCTCGACGTTGGTCTGCAGGTAGTCGTTGACCTCCTGCTCGACCTCGGTCAGCACGTCCGCCGAGACCGAGCCCGGGGTGGTGAAGTCGAACCGCATGCGGCCGGGCGAGTTCAGCGAGCCCGCCTGCGCCGCGCGCTTGCCGTACGCGCCGCGGACGGCCGCGTGCACCAGGTGCGTCGCGGAGTGCGAGCGCTCGATGGACAGCCGGCGGTGCGCGTCGACCGAGCCAGTGACCTTCGTGTCGAGCCCGACCTCGCCGTCGACCACCTCGACGCGGTGCACGAACAGGCCCGGGACGATCTTCTGGACGTCGAGGACCTTCAACTCGACACCGTCGCCCAGCAGCACGCCGGTGTCGGCGACCTGGCCACCGCTCTCGGCGTAGAACGGCGTGCGGTCGAGGACCAGCTCCGCCTTCTTGCCCGCCGGGACGCTGCGGACCGGCTGCCCGTCTTCGAGCAGCGCGACGACCTTCGCCTCGGCCTGCAGGTCGGTGTAACCGAGGAACTCGGTCTCGCCGTGCTGCTCCAGGACCTTCCGGTACTCCGAGAGGTCGCCGTGGCCGGTCTTGCGCGCCGCCGCGTCCGCCTTCGCGCGGGTGCGCTGCTCGTTCATGAGCGTGCGGAAGCCGTCCTCGTCGACGCTCAGGCCCTGCTCGGACGCCATCTCCAGGGTCAGGTCGATCGGGAAGCCGTAGGTGTCGTGCAGCTGGAAGGCCTTGTCGCCGGCCAGCACGTCGCCGCCGCCGCGCTTGGTCTCCTCGGCCGCGAGGTCGAAGATGCGCGAGCCGCTGGTCAGGGTCGAGAGGAACGCCTCCTCCTCGATCCGGACGACCTCGTTGATCCGGTCGAAGCCGTCGACCAGCTCGGGATAGGTCGGGCCCATGGTGTCGCGCACGACCTTCGCGAACTCCTGCAGCACCGGCTCCTGCACGCCGAGCAGGCGCGTGGAGCGGACGATGCGGCGCAGGAGCCGGCGCAGCACGTAGCCGCGGCCGTCGTTGCCCGGGGTGACGCCGTCGCCGATCAGCAGGACGCCGGTGCGGGCGTGGTCGGCGATGACGCGGAAGCGGACGTCGTCGGCGTGGTTGCCGCCGTAGCGGCGGCCGGAGAACTCCTCCGCGCGGCCGATGACCGGGCGCACGAGGTCGGTCTCGTAGACGTTCTCGACGCCCTGCAGGATCGTCGCGACGCGCTCGACGCCCATGCCGGTGTCGATGTTCTTCTTCGGCAGCTCACCGATCGGCTTGTGCCCGAGCTTGGGGCTCAGGTCGCCGCGGACGTCCTGCATGAAGACGAGGTTCCAGATCTCGATGTAGCGGTCCTCGTCCGCGACCGGCCCGCCCTCGCGGCCGTACGCCGGGCCGCGGTCGTAGTAGATCTCCGAGCACGGGCCACCGGGACCGGGCACGCCCATGTCCCAGTAGTTGTCCTTGCCGTCGCGCTCCTGGATCCGCTCGGTGGGCAGGCCGGTGAGCTTGCGCCACAGGCCCGCGGCCTCGGAGTCGTCGTTGTAGACGGTCGCCCAGATGCGGTTCGGGTCGAGGCCGTAGCCGCCTTCGCTCTGGGGCTTGGTGATCAGCTCCCAGGCGTACTCGATGGCGCCTTCCTTGAAGTAGTCGCCGAAGGAGAAGTTGCCGGCCATCTGGAAGAACGTGTTGTGCCGGGTGGTCTTGCCGACCTCGTCGATGTCCGGCGTGCGCACGCACTTCTGCACGGAGGTCGCGCGCGGGTACGGCGGCGGCGCCTCACCGAGGAAGTACGGCTTGAACTGCACCATGCCGGCGTTGACGAACAGCAGGTTGGGGTCGTCGAGGATCAGCGGCGCGCTGGCCACGCGCGTGTGGCCCTTGCTCTCGAAATGGCGCAGGAAACGGTCGGTGATTTCGTGTGTGTCCACGGGTCAGGTCCTTGTGCTGGTGCCGGAGTACGGGATGACGACGGCGGCGGAGCGGCTTCCGGGTCGCGGAGAAGCGACCGGTCAGCGCTCCGCCCGGCGAGCTCGCCGGACGGGGCGGCGGTCGGCGGCGTGCCGGCCGGACGCCTGCGGCGTCACCACGCCCGTCCGCTGCTCGACCATGTCGTGCAACTCCTGCTCCCGCTCGTTCATGCCCGCGCGCACCTCGGCGCCGAAGGAACCCACGGCGCCCGCCAGCTCGCGCACGGCGTCGCCCAGGTTCGATGCTAACCCCGCGGGAGTGGCCTGACGAGCGGTTTCGGCGGCCTTGCGCGACAGCACGACCCCGGTGACCACGCCGACGCCGAGCCAGAACAGCCGCTTCACTTGCCGGCCTTCTTCGCGGCCTTCGCGGCGCTCTTCTTCTTGCGCGCGCGGATCGCCTTGCTGAGCCCGTAGGACAGCGCCGCGGTCTTGACCAGCGGGCCGCCCAGCGTCGCGGTGAACACCGACGTCAGCGCGGAGACGTTCCCGGTGACGGCCTGGGCGTTCGACGTGATCCCGTCCACCCGCTCGAGCTGGGTGTTGACGTGGGTGATCGTCTGGTTCGCGCCGATCAGCAGCGGGTCGGTGTTGCTGTTGGTGCGCTCGATCGCCTCGGTGGCCGCGTCCAGCGTCTTGCCGAGCTTGATCAGCGGGATCGCCAGCAGGACGACCAGCACCACGAATGCTCCTGCGGCGATCAACGCGGCGATCTGCCCTGCCGACACGGGCCCTCCTCGGATAAGCGGTCTTGGGTGCTGGTGAGGTTACCGCCTGGCCGGGTGCCCGACCGTGTCACCCCGCGCGGGCCGGAAAACGCCTCGCTCCGGCGGTCCCGGGGCGGTACACCTGGGCGATGGCACACGACGACGGACCCGGCCGCCGCGTCCTCGCCGGGCCGGGCGGAGCCGCGGCCGACGTGCTGGCCGCGTTGCCGGGCGCCGACCTGACTACGGTCCAGCTGGAGGTCGCGCGGAGGCGGGCGGCCCGGCTCGCTCCGGCCGACGTGCTGCGCCGGCACCGCGACGACCGGTTCGTCGCGGCGAGCCCGCTGCCGTTCGCTTCTCTGCGGCGGGTCGAGGACGTGCTCCTGACGGCGGCGGCCTCCTTCGACCTGGTGGCGCTCGCGCCGGTGGTTCCGCTGGGCACGCATTCGGCGGTGACCGGGCTCGCCCAGCACCGGGTGGTGCCGACCGGCCGCGGCACGGAGGTCGCGGCGGACCCGACGACGGGTTTGGCGCTCGAAGCGGCGGTCCGGCGCTCCGGGTCTTCTTCGGTGCGGCTGGCGACGGTCCAGCGGGTGGTCCGGGCCCAGCGCGTCGACCGCGCCGGGCTGTTCGCGCACTTCTCGTTGTTCGGCGCGGTGACGGCGGGCCGCGACGAAGGCAACCTCGCCTTCGAGCGGGCGGCGCTGGCCGAGCACGCGCGGCTCATGGCGGCGGGCTGCCGGGCGCTGGGCGCCACGGCGGTCTCGCTCGGGGTGACGGTGCTGGACCCGCGCTTCGAGGGCCTGCTCGGCGCGGTGGACGTGCCGACCCATCCGTTCCCGGAGCGCGAAGGCGGGCGCGGCGGGTACTACGAGGGGCTGTGCTTCAAGGTGTACGCGTCTTTCGGCGGTGAGCTGGCCGACGTCGGCGACGGCGGCTTCACGCCGTGGACGAGCCGGCTGCTGGGGAACGCGAAGGAGCGGTTGATGACGAGCGGGCTGGGCGTGGACCGCCTGGCGACGCTTCTCCCGGCCTGACGAGCGGACTGGGCAACGACCGGCTCGCCACACGCCTCGCAGGCTGCCGGGCAACGACCGGCTCGGCGCCACCCGTCTCCCGGGGCCCACGAGCGGCCACCGGACGTCAGGCGTCCTTCACCACCGCGCGGTAGAGCGCTGCCATGTCCTCTTCGCCGTGGCCCATTTCCACCGCCGTCTCCAGGTGGGCCAGTACCGCGCGCGCCCCCGCCACGTCGACCTCCTCGCCCGCCGCCTCGACCACCAGCCTCGCGTCCTTCGCCGCCAAGCCGGCCGGGAACGCCGGTGGGTACTCGCCCGCCAGCATCGCGCCGCCCTTCACGTGGGCGTAGCCGACGTCGAGGCCGCCGCCCTTGATCGTCTCCAGGAACAGCGCCGGGTCCAGGCCCAGCCCGCGGGCCAGGCCGAGGCTCTCCGCCGTTCCGTTGGTCAGCGCCAGCACCCACGCGTTGACGACCAGCTTCAGCCGGCTCCCCTGCCCGGCCGGGCCGAGCCACCGCGTCTTCACGGCGACCGCGTCGAACACCGGCGTCGCCGCGGGGCGGGCCTCCTCCGGCCCGGACGCCAGCACCTGCAGCTGCGCCTGCTCCGCCGGGGTTCGCGTGCCGAGCACGGGCGCGTCGACGAACACCACGCCCGCCTTCTCGGCCGCCGCCGCGAGACGGTCGGTCCAGTCGAGGCCGACCGTGCTCATCTGCAGCCACAACGTGCCCGAAGCGGGCGAAGCGGCTTCGAACGCCGAAGCGACCGCGGGACCGTCCGCGAGCATCGTCACCAGGATGTCCGCGCCCTCGGCCGCGGCGGCCGCCGAATCGGCGACCGTGGCGACGTCGGCGAGCGGTTCGGCCTTCGCCCGGGTCCGGTTCCAGACCCGGACGTCGAGGCCCGCCTTCGCGAGGTTGGCCGCCATCGGCGCGCCCATGATTCCGGTTCCGAGAAACGCGACGCTCATGGTCCCCATCGTGCCGAACGGCCGGGCGCCCCGCTCGGTCAGTAGTCGCCGAGGAGGCAGAACGGGTGGCCGGCCGGGTCGGCGTAGACGCGCCAGCCGCGACCGTCGGGATCCGGGCTGAGCAGCCGGCCGCCGTGGATGAGGACCTGGTGGTGGGTCACGCGCATGTCGTCGACCTCGAAGTCGAGGTGGAACTGCTGCGGGTGGGCCGGGTCCGGCCACTGCGGCGGCTCGTAGTCCGCCGAGCGCTGGAACCCCAGGACCAACCCGGCGACGTGCAGGGTCGAGAAGTCCTGGTCGATCCGCCACCGCGGGTCGGGCCGGTCCACTTCTCCCCCGAGCAGTTCCTGGTAGAAGTTCGCGAGCACGACCGGTTCCGGACAATCCAGGACGATGCACTGCAGCGTCGCGGGCACGGGAGCGCCTCCTGCGGTCACGGCGGCCCGATTCGTGACCGCCTCAAGGCGCGAAGCTTACGAAACCCGATGATCTTGGCCGACGCGGGCCACCCCGGTGATCAGGTTTCCGGAGATTCGTCCGCCGGAGTCACTTCTCCCCGCGGATCGTCCGGCGCAGCTTCGGGACGCGCTCGGCGAGCGTGCGCTCGGCGCCGCGCTGGGTCGGCTCGTAGTAGTCCTTGCCGACCAGCTCGTCCGGCGGGTACTGCTGGGCCAGCACACCTTCCGGGACGTTGTGCGGGTAGCGGTACCCCTGCGCGTTGCCGAGCTTCTTCGCGCCCGCGTAGTGCCCGTCGCGCAGGTGCGGCGGGACGGTGCCGGCGAGCCCGGCGCGGACGTCGGCCAGCGCGGCGTCGATGCCGGTGACGACCGCGTTCGACTTCGGTGCCGTGGCCAGGTGGATCGTCGCCTGCGCGAGCGCCAGCCTGCCCTCGGGCATGCCGATGAACTGGACGGCGTGCGAAGCCGCGACCGCCGCCTGCAAGGCCGTCGGGTCGGCGAGGCCGATGTCCTCGCTGGCGTGCACGACCAGCCGCCGCGCGAGGAACCGCGGGTCCTCCCCCGCCTCGATCATCCAGGCCAGGTAGTGCAGCGCGGCGTCCACATCGGACCCGCGGATCGACTTGATGAACGCGCTGATGACGTCGTAGTGCTGATCGCCGTCGCGGTCGTAGCGCACCGCCGCTTTGTCCACAGTGGACTCGACGGTCGGCAGGTCGATCGTCTTCGCTTCGGTGGCCGACGCCGCGTCCGCCGCCGCCTCCAGCGCCGTGAGCGCGCGCCGCGCGTCCCCGCCCGCGAGCCGGACGAGGTGGGCGCGCGCGTCGTCGGTCAGCGTCAGCTCACCGCCCAGACCGCGTTCGTCGGCCAGCGCGCGCTCCAGCAGCCGCGTGATGTCGTCGTCGGTCAGCGGGCGCAGTTGCAGCACGAGCGAGCGCGACAGCAACGGCGAGACGACGGAGAACGACGGGTTTTCGGTGGTGGCCGCGACCAGCAGGACCGTGCGGTCCTCGACCGCGCCGAGCAGGGCGTCCTGCTGGGTCTTGGAGAAGCGGTGCACCTCGTCGATGAACAGGACGGTGTTCTCGGTGTTGTACTGCCGGCGCCGCCGGGCTTCCTCGATGACCCCGCGCACCTCCTTGACGCCCGCCGAAAGCGCCGACATCGCGACGAACCGGCGTCCGGTGGCGATCGAGACCAGGTTGGCCAGCGTCGTCTTGCCGGTGCCGGGCGGGCCGTAGAGCAGCACGGACGCCGGCGCGGCACCCTCGACCAGCCGCCGCAGCGGAGCGCCCTCGCGCAGCAGGTGCTGCTGGCCGACGACCTCGTCGAGCGACCGCGGCCGCATCCGCACGGCCAGCGGGGAGCTCGCCGGGTCCGCCTGCCGCTCTTCGGCGTTCGACGTCGTCCGCTCGGGCGGGGGCGCCACGTCGGCGTTCACGGTGAAGAGCTCGTCCTGTGCCACAACGATGACGTTAACCGAAGCCACCGACAGAACCCTTGCCCCGGTCCGCGCAAGAGCGCTACCGTCGTGGTGACCGGTTGACCGAAAGTGCGATTCCGGTCAACAGGTCAAATGTTCAACGAACCAGCAGGTGGAGACGCATGAGCCATCCCAACCGCGAGCGCGCCGACCGCATCCTGGACGCGGCGGGTGAGCTGCTGCTGCGCATGGGCTACCGGAAGGTGGCGGTCGACGACATCGCGCGCGCGGTCGGCATCGGCAAAGGCACCGTCTACCTGCACTGGCGCAACAAGGAACTGCTGTTCCAGGCACTGATGATGCGCGAGTCGGCCGACCTGACCGACGAGATCCTGGGCCGGATCCGGGCCGACCCGGCGATGATCCTCCCGCACCGGATGATCTCGGCGTCGTTCCTCGTCACCCACCAGCGACCGCTGGTGATGGCGATGCTGCGCGGCAACGCCGACATGTTCGGCTCGCTCGGCGACCTCGCCCTGCGCAAGCAGCAGGACGAACTGCGCAGGCAGTTCGAAGAGGCGATGCTCCGGTACGGGCTGATCCGCTCGGACGTGCCGAACCTGACCTACGCGCTCAACGCGTCGACCCTCGGTTTCTACCTGGGCGACACGCTTTCCGACGAGTTCGGGGGCATCCCGCTGGAGGAGAAGGCGGAAGTCCTCGCGTACATGATCCGCACCGCGTTCGAGCCGGCCGGGGAGCCCGATCCCCGCGCGGTCGCGGCCGTGGCGGCGGAGCTGGGTTCGGCGCTCGAGGACCTCGTCTCGGGCTACCGGCAAGGGATCTACGCACACGATCCCACCAAGGCACCCGGCTGATCCCGGGGCCACGAAGGGGAAAGAAGGGGCGGACATGACCACCACCACACAAGCGGACACCTGGGGCCTCCACGAATCCCAGTTCTGGCTGCGGGGGAAGCAGCCCGAAGAGCGTGTGCACCACGCGGAGGAGCTCGGGTTCTGGAACGTCTACGGGCACCCGGAGGCCGAAGAGGTCCTGCGCGACCCGGCGACGTACTCGTCCGACACCACCCGGCTGGTGCCGAAGGAGATGATGGCCGGCGTCGACCCGGACATCGACTTCGAGGAGATGCAGGCGGGCAACCTGCTGCAGCTGGACCCGCCGCTGCACAACAAGATGCGCAAGCTCGTCAGCCGGGCGTTCACGCCGAAGGTCGTCGCGGACCTGGAGCCGCGCATCGCCGCGGTGACCAACGAGATGCTGGACGCGGCGGGGTCCTCCGGCCGGCTCGAACTCGTCGAAGACCTGGCCTACCCGTTGCCGGTGATCGTCATCGCGGAGCTGCTGGGGGTCCCCGCGAGCGACCGGCACCTGTTCAAGGGCTGGGTGGACAAGCTGTTCAGCTCCTCGGAGCAGTTCTCGCTGAAGGAGCAGACCAAGGGGCGGGAGGACGCGGTCAAGAAGTCCCTGGAGGGACAGAAGGCGCTCGTCGAGTACCTCGGCGTGCACGTCGACGAACGGCGGAAGCAGCCCCGGGAGGACCTGCTGACGAAGCTCGTCGAAGCCGAGCTCGACGGGGAGAAGCTCACCCGCAACGAGGTCGTCAACTTCGCCAACGTCCTGCTGCTGGCCGGGCACATCACCACCACGATGCTGCTCGGCAACGCGGTGCTGTGCCTGGACACCCACCGCGAGTGGGACGAGCGCGTGCGCGCCGACCGGTCGCTGGTGCCGCCGGCGATCGAGGAGTCGCTGCGGTACCTGTCGCCGTTCGCGGCGGTGGCCCGCGCGACCATGCGCGAGGTGGAGCTGGGCGGGGTGACCGTGCCCGCGGACCAGATGCTGATGGTCTGGGTCGCGGCGGCCAACCGGGACGACCGGGTGTTCGCCGAGCCGGACACGTTCAACCCGCTGCGCGACCCCAACCCGCACCTCGCGTTCGGCCGCGGGATCCACTTCTGCATCGGGGCGCCACTCGCCCGGCTCGAAGGCCGGGTGGCGCTGAACATCCTCTTCGACCGCTACCCGGCGCTGCGCACGATTCCCGGTGAGCCGCCGAAGTTCCAGGTGAACCCGAACATGACGGGTGTGCGGGAGCTGCCGCTCACCACGGCGTGACCCGGTTGCGCCCTGGGCGAAATCCCTCGCCCGGGGCGCCGCCGTGCCCGAGGGTGGACCGATGAACGTGGCGGTGCTGTCGGACATCCACGGCGTCCTCCCGGCGTTGGAGGCGGTGCTCGCCGAGCCGGACGTCGAGGCTGCGGACCGGATCGTGCTGCTCGGCGACATGCTCGCGGGCCCGATGCCGGTGGAAACCCTCGACCGGCTGCTGGAGCTGGGTTCCCGGGCGATCCGGGTGCGGGGCAACGCCGACCGGGAACTGGCGTCGTCCGCGCGCGGGACCGGGAAGTTCGTCCCGGACCCGATCTTCCCGTGGGCGGCTCAGCAGCTGCGTCCCGCGGACCTGCCGGTGCTCGACGCGCTGCCGCTGACGGTGTCGCTCGACGGCGTGCTGTTCTGCCACGCGACCCCGCGCGACGACACGGAGATCGTGCTCGTCGACAGTCCGTTGGAGCGCTGGGCCGAGGTCTTTTCCGGGGTGGCCGAGGAGACCGTCGTGCTGGGGCACACGCACATGCCGTTCGTCCGGCTCGCGGACCGGCGGCTGGTCGTCAACCCGGGCAGCGTCGGAATGCCTTACGGCACAAGGGGTGCGCACTGGGCCCTGCTCGGCGACGGCGTCCAGCTGCGGCGCACTGAGTATGACGTCGAAGCGGCGTGCCGGTTCTTGGCTTCGCGGTCGGCTTATCCCGACATCGAAGCGTGGGCGAACTACTTCGTCCGCAACCCGGCTTCGGACGCGGAGGCGTTGCGGGTGTTCAGCGGGCGCGGAACGAGTTCCACATGATGACCGCGGCGTAGGGCAGGAACTCGCGGCCGCGGCGCCAGAGCCACGGGATTCCCTTGAGCACCAGCCACCCCACGTGCCCGGCGGCGCTGGGCTCGACACCGCCGCCGCAGGTGAGGCTCACCGGCTCGGGAACGGCGAAGCCGGCTTCGGCGAGGAGGCCGGTGAAGCCGTCCGCGAGCAGGCGGTGGCCGAGTTCGGAGGGGTGCAGCCGGTCGACGCTCCACACGGCCAGGTCGTAGGCGCCGGGGAGGCGGTCGAGGTCGAGGCAGGGCACGCCCTCGCGGGCGACCACGTCGTCGATGGCGGCGTTCAGCTCGGCGACGCGGGCGCTGAGGGCGCGCTTGAGCGACGGCGGGAGGCGGAAGACCTTGCTGTGGTCGTGGAACCGGACCGGGACGACGGTGGTGTTCACCTGGCGCAGCCGATGGATGACCTCGGTGAGGTCGGCGGCGATCCGGGCGGCGTCGAAGTCCGGGCGCAGGGTGTCGTTCATGCCGGCCACGAGCAGCGCGACATCGGGCCGGTGCGCGACGGCGGCGGGCACCTGTTCGGTGAGCACGCACCGCATCCGGGCACCGGTGAAGGCGGGGTTCAGGTAGCCACTGCCGTCGACCCCGAGCGCAGCTGCGACGAGCGGGCCGACGCCCCGCCAGCCCCCGCGCCGCGGCAGGGGATCGCCGAGCCCGACGGCGGTGGAGTCACCGAGCACGACGAGCCGTTCGGCATGCCTGAGCGGCGCACACGGCGGCACGGCCGCGAGCGCGGGGCGGCTCGGGCGGGAGGGTTCGGGGGTGACTTCGACACTCATCACGGTCACGCCCACGACCATCGGCCACGGAAGCTCACTTGCGGTGAGGACGAGGTAACACGCCCGCGACCGGGCGCCTAATTCTTGACGCTCACCTCACAGGTGGGGCAAATGTCCTGTTCGAGCGGCCGGGGCCGGCAGGCTCAGCGGAAAGCCGGGTAGAACGCCAGGTCGGCGTGCGGACCCAGCCGGGCCGCCAAGGCCGCCGCCACCCGGGCCGCGAACTCCGAAACCGCCGTCATCCGGACATACCCCGCGTGCCTGGCCAAGTCCCGCCACCACGTCACCAACGCCGCCTCGCGGCTCACCGGGGCGGCGTGCCGGGACAGGTCCAGCGACCCCAGCTCCTCCCCCGTGATCAGCCACACGCGCAGCAGCTCGCTGATCGTCAGCTGCTCGGCCAGGACCTCGTCGTCGGCGAGCGCCGGCCAGACCCCCACCACCTCCGCGCGCCACGCCGCGACCATCGCCTCGCTCATGCCCGCCGGCAGGGCCAGCGCGTCCGGCCAGCTCGCGAACGGCAGCCTCAGGTGCGCCGCGTCGACCAGGGCCGAGCGGACGCGGCCGTACTCGAAGTCGAGGAACCGGACGCTCTCGCCGGTCACCAGGTTGTTGTCAGGGCTCAGCTCCACCGGGCTGAACGCGCGGAAGCCCGCCGATCGCGACTGCTCCTGCGCCGTCGCCACCTGCGCGAGGACGTCTTCCGGCGCCGGGATGCCCAGCCGCTCCTGGATCACCGACGGCACGTGGTCGCACAGGTCGTCGCCGGCGGGATCGGTCTTCGCCGGGCCGCCGAGGCGCCGCAGCAGCGCGTTGAAGTCGGCCTCACGCCCCGCCGTGCTCGCGTGCAGCCGGCCCAGCGAACGCGCCCACGACAGCAGCGCGCGCTCGGCCGCGCGGGAGTCGCGGGCGTAGAGCTTGTCCTCCAGCGTCGGCGTGCGGCCGAGGTCCTCCAGCACCAGCACGCGGTCGCGGCCGTCGTGGGCCAGCAGCTCCGGGCACATCCGCTCGTCCGGCGCCAGCGCGGTGAACAGCTGGTAGCTGACCGCCTCCTGGGCGAACGGGTCGGCACCCGAGGCCGGCTCGTCCGGGTAGTGCTTGATGACGAGCGTGCGCGGCAGCGCGAACGACGACGACACCACTCGTGCCCGGACCACCGTCGCCGGTCCGCTCCCGGCGAGGTCTTCGGGCGCGACCAGCGTGATCGCACTGCCGAACCGGCGCGAGAGAACGGACTCGCCCGCCGCGACCGCCGCGGCGATGGCGAGGTGCTCGGCTCCTGCCCCGACCCCAGCATCGCCGGTGGAGGAGGTGTCGACTGTCATTGTCACCGACCCTACTCGTGACTGAGCAACCATGACTACTGACATCCGGACAAGAAGTAGCATCCGGCCCGGGCGAGGTCATCCCCGTGAAAGCGGACGCATCCCCACCGGTGAACGTTGCCCATTCCGGCGCACGATCAACACAATGGCCGCTGCTGCAACGATTCCGAGGAGGTTCACGAGCAGCTGACCCACCGATTGGACGCATCGGTTCCACTCCCCCGCCACGGCTGCCACGACGGCGTACCCCGCTGCCGGCACCGTGGTCACGGAAATGAACACCCCGACCAGGGCGGCCGACTTCGCCGACGTCATGGCGAGCATCCCGGCCGCTCCGGCCAGCATCGCCACAACCAGCGACGGTACGCCGACCGAGAACACGAAGTCGACCTCGTTGTGCTGTTTCAGCTCGAACGCCTGCGCGCCGAAGACGTCGGTCACCCGGACCAGCAGCGCGCCGCCCAGCGTGACGACCATGGCCAGCGGGAAGCCGATCCCCAGCGCCGCGCCCGCGAGCCGGACGAGGTCCCACCGCCGCAGCACCAGGCCGACCGCGAGCGCGGCCAGTGGCCCGAACTCCGGGCCGACGACCATCGCGCCGACGATCGTCACCGCGGAGTCCGTCAGCACGCCGACCGCCGCCAGCAGGCAGGCGATGGTGAGGAACGCCAAGAACGTCACGTTGAGCCGCGACTCCTCGCCGGTGCGCGACAGCAGCTCCTGCCACACCACGGCGTCCGCGGCCTCGCCCGGCGCCGCTTCCTCCGCCTCGTCGGCGGCGTCGGACAACGCGGTGTCGAGCGCTTCGAGCGTGATGCCGCCGGTGTGGTCGAGCTCGAGCACGCACAGCGCTTCGACGATCTCGTCCGTTGCCTCGCGCGCGATGTCGGCCTCGACCAGGTCACCCTCGGGCGACACGGCCGCGCCGCGGTGCACGATCAGGTGCGCCGTCCCGGCGTGGGCCCGCAGGATGTCGAGCGCCTGGGCGGTCTTGTCCGGCGGGCACACGGCCCTGAGGTGCAGCACTAGTTCTGCGGGGGCGCGGCGGGCTTCGCGTCGATGCCGGCTTCCTTGCGCTGCTGCGCCGTGATCGGCGCCGGCGCCGCCGTCAGCGGGTCGTAGCCGCCGCCGGTCTTCGGGAACGCGATGACGTCACGCAGCGAGTCGGCCTTGGCCAGCAGCATGACGATGCGGTCCCAGCCGAACGCGATGCCGCCGTGCGGCGGCGGGCCGAACGCGAAGGCGTCGAGCAGGAAGCCGAACTTCTCCTGCGCCTCCTCCTCGCCGAGGCCCATCAGCGCGAAGACGCGCTTCTGGACGTCGCCGCGGTGGATACGGATCGAGCCACCGCCGATCTCGTTGCCGTTGCAGACGATGTCGTAGGCGTAGGCCAGGGCGTTGCCCGGGTCCTGCTCGAACTTGTCGATCCACTCCGGGGTCGGCGAGGTGAACGCGTGGTGCACCGCAGTCCACTTGCCGGAGCCGACCGCGACGTCGTCGCCGATGTCCTCGACCGGCGCGAACAGCGGCGCGTCGACGACCCACACGAACGACCAGGCGTCCTCGTCGATCAGGCCGAGGCGCTTGCCGATCTCGTCGCGCGCGGCGCCGAGCAGCGGCTGCGTGCTCGAGGCCTTGCCCGCGGAGAAGAAGATGCAGTCGCCCGGCTTGGCGCCCGCCGCGGCGGCGACGTTCTCGCGCTCGGTCTCGGACAGGTTCTTCGCGACCGGGCCGCCGAGCGTGCCGTCCTCGTTCACGAGGATGTACGCGAGGCCGCGCGCGCCGCGCTGCTTCGCCCACTCCTGCCACGCGTCGAGCTGGCGACGCGGCTGGCCGGCGCCGCCGGCCATCACGACCGAGCCGACGTACGGCGCCTGGAACACGCGGAACGGCGTGTCGGCGAAGAACTCCGTCATGTCGGTGATCTCGAGGTCGAAGCGCAGGTCCGGCTTGTCCGAGCCGTACTTGGCCATCGCCTCGTGGTAGGTGATGCGCGGGATCGGCCGCGGGATCTCGTGCCCGATCAGCTTCCACAGCGCGGAGACGATCTGCTCGCCGATGGCGATGACGTCGTCCTGCTCGACGAAGCTCATCTCGATGTCGAGCTGGGTGAACTCCGGCTGGCGGTCGGCGCGGAAGTCTTCGTCCCGGTAGCAGCGCGCGATTTGGTAGTACCGCTCCATGCCGCCGACCATGAGCAGCTGCTTGAACAGCTGCGGCGACTGCGGCAGGGCGTACCAGGAGCCGGGCTTGAGCCGGGCCGGGACCAGGAAGTCGCGGGCGCCTTCCGGGGTGGAGCGGGTCATCGTCGGCGTCTCGATCTCGACGAAGTCCTGGTTGTGCAGCACCTCGCGGGCGGCGCGGCTGACCTCGCTGCGCAGCCGCATGGCCGCGGCCGGGCCGCTGCGGCGCAGGTCCAGGTAGCGGTGCTTGAGGCGGATCTCCTCGCCGACGTCGACGCGGTCGTCGATCGGGAACGGCAGCGGCGCGGCCTCGGAGAGCACCTCGAGCTGGGTCGCGAGGACCTCGATCTCACCGGTGGGGATCTCGGCGTTCGCGTTGCCCTCGGGGCGCTTCGCGACCTCGCCGACGATCTTGACGCAGAACTCCGAGCGCAGCGCGTGCGCGCGCTCGGCCATCTCGCCCTCGCGGAAGACGACCTGGGCGACGCCGCTGGCGTCCCTCAGGTCGATGAAGATGACGCCGCCGTGATCTCGCCGCCGGGCCACCCATCCGGTGAGGGTGACGGTCTGTCCGGCCTGCTCGGCACGCAGGGTGCCGGCGTTGTGAGTGCGGAGCACTGCGACTGCTCTCCTTCGACATGGACGGTTCTCGCTGCCCGGAAAGGCTAACGAACCACCCAGCCTACGACGTCGGCAGGCTTGGCTTGCGCAGTGGTCAGAGCACGTACTTCGGGCGGGCCTCCAGCGCGGCGACCAGCCGGTGGGCCTGGGCCAGGTAGGCGGCGACCTGGTAGATCCGCCCGCCGGGGTGGGAGACCACCCAGCCGGCGGCGGCCGTGGCCGAGGCGAAGAACGGCTGGCCGGCGCACGCCATGGCGTCGGCGCGCTCGAGCCCGAACCCGAGGTCGACGGCGGCGACGACGGCGGTCGGCGGGTCGGCCTGCACGATCGCTTGCGCGGTGAGCTCGATCTGGATGCGCGTGCCGGTGACCGGGCAGGTCGCGGCGGCGTGCACGCGCTCGCCGGTGGCGATGGCCAGCAGGAACATGTCGACGGTGCCGTCCGGGCCGGCGCCGAGGGTGCCTTCGGCCGGCTGGAGCCGGTGGTGGGCGCCGCGCGGCGCGGGTCCGGTGCTGACGAGGTCGCGGTGCAGGGTGAAGCCGATCAGCTCGACGAGCCGGCGCACTTCGGCCGGCGCGACGCCGACGATCGCGGCCAGCCGCTCGACGCCGACGGGGTGCCGGCCGGCCCGGGTCAGCTTCAGGGCGGCCCACGCGAGCCGGGCGGCCGCGACCCGGTCGGTCTGCGAGGTCGTCATCACCGCTCTCCCTTCCCGATCGATCCCTTCGACGTTAGGCGTCGGCGACGTGGGGCGACAACGACACGATCGGACATTTTTCCGCAATGCCGCGACTCGGTGGCGCAATCGTGTCCGGACTACGGCGAACGGCGGAGTTCCGCGGTAGTCGGCGGCGGTCCGGGTGACGCCTTCACCCACACGGCGGCCCGGCGGATGATCACGGACCGCTGGGGGCTGTTGTCCACAAAGGACCGACGGGGCGCAGTCGGCCGGTGATCGCCGTGAGGGGCACCCTCATGGACATAAGAGCCATGAGGGGCACCTTCACGGCAGGAACGGTCATGAGGGGCACCCTCACGACGGCAAAAGCCATGAGGGTGCCCCTCATGACCTCCCCGCGCCGGAACCGGCCACGGAAGCCGCGCCTGCTCGACCGTCCGCGCTTCCACCGGCAACTCGGCCACCGGCCCCGGACCAGGTCCGAACGCACGACTACCCGCGACTCAGGCGCCGAACCGGGTCCGAACCCTCGACCGCGACCACTCCCCTTCGTCACAACAGGCGCAACTGCTCCACGACCGGCGCTTCCGGCGGCGGCTCGGGCAACGGCTCCGGGCTCCGCGCCTCATACCCCGTCTTCGGCGCCAGCCCGTGCCGCCGCAGCAACGGCGCCACCCGCTCCCCCAGCCTCTCCCGGTACGCCCTCTGCACGTAGCTCCCCCGCGCGTACAGCTCCCGGTACCGCGGCACCAGCGCCGGGTACGTCCCCGCCAGCCACCGCCCGAACCACTCGCGCGCGCCCGGGCGAAGGTGCAGCGGGATCACCGTCGCGCTCGTCGCTCCCACCTCGGCCAACCGGGCGAACAGGGCGTCGAGGGCCTCGGCCGAGTCCGTCAGCCACGGCAGCACCGGCGCCACCAGCACCGAGCACGGCAGCCCCGCGTCGCGGGCCTTGCGGACCAGTTCCAGCCGCGCCTGCGGGCTCGGTGTGCCCGGCTCGAGGCGGTGCTGCAGCTCGCGATCGAGCAGCGCGATCGACACCGCCAGGCTGACCGGCACGTCGGCGGAGACGTCCCGCAGCAGCGGCAGGTCGCGCGCCAGCACGGTGCCCTTCGTCAGCACCGACAACGGCGTTCCGGAGCGGGCCAGCGCCGTGATGATCCCCGGCATCAGCCGGTAGCGGCCCTCCGCGCGCTGGTACGGGTCCGTGTTCGTGCCCATCGCGACGTGCTCGCGCCGCCACGACGGCCGTTTCAGCTGCGCCGTCAGCACCTCCGGGGCGTTGACCTTCACCACCACCTGGGTGTCGAAGTCGTGGCCGGCGTCGAAGTCCAGGTACGTGTGGGTGTTCCGGGCGAAGCAGTTGTGGGACACCATGCCGTCGGCGATGAAGTCGCCGGTGCCGGTGGTGATGTCGAACAGCGGCAGCTGCAGGCCCAGCGGCTCGATCGCCTCGACGAGGCGGCGGCTCGCGCCGATCACCGCGCCGTCCAGCGACCGCTTCCACGCCACCGCGGGGTTGCTCACGTGCAGGAACCTCAGCACCTCGGCGGTCCCGCCCAGCAGCCGGACCTCCTGCCGGGCGGGGAACTTCGGCACTTCGTCGGTCTGGTGCGCGAAGCCGAAGCGGGTGAGCGCGCCGGCGAAGGCTTCGGTGATCTCGGGTTCGTCGTGCGCGACGGCGAGGACGCCGCGGCCGTAGTCGCCCGCGATGTCGAACAGGCCGGCGAGGAAGCCGCGCTGCCAGTGCGCGTCCGGGTCGGCCGGGACCTGCAGGAACCCGACGGACGCGCCGAAGTCGGGCAGGTACTCGAGGGCGCGCGTGGCGGCGTCCGGTTCCGCGGCGAACCCGCCGGAGCGCAGCATCCCGCACAGGTAGCCGGCCCGGTACCCGAGCGTCTCGTCCGGCGTGGGCTCGAACCGGCCGACGCCGATCAGCTCGGTGCCCGGCTCGAGGTGCGGGCGTTGCGCCGCGCCGAACTTGGTGCCGGTGACGTGCTTCCAGCCCTTGCTCGTGAGGAACCGATGGTCGCCGCCGGCGACGAGCCGGGTGCCGTCCTCGAGGGTCACGCGGTAGGCGTCGCGCAGGGTCGTCCAGTGGGCTTCGACCCGGGTCGGCACCAGCCGCCGGGACGCGCCGTGGCCGCGGGTGCCGTAGATCCCGTCGCCGACCTTCAGTTCGGACAGCGCCTTCGTCCGGCCGTCGGCGAGCAGGATCCGGGTGCCGCCTTCGAGGCAATACGTGCAGGCATGGGAACAGCCCCGATACGGGTTGACGGTCCAGCCGAACGGCACGCCGGACCCGGCGGGCACCTTGTTCAGCACCGAGCGGGCGTGCACCTCGTGAAAGGTGACGCCGTCGAACTCCGGTGACCGCACGGACCGCACCAGGCCCTCCAGCCCGGGCAGTGCCGGCTCACCTTCCCCCGCTCGCTGCCGATCCCATCGCACAGCGCCAGTCGAACATATGTTCTAGACGAGTGTCAAACGCGTTCGCCGCGGGCGGACCGGGTGGTGCTGTTGATACGGAGGAGTTGTTGAGGCTTGCGGTGGTCGCCATGCAGGTTTGTAACAAGGGTGTCGGCTTCATCGACCATGGCCACATGGCAGCGGAATGCGCGATCGACGACTGTGGCGTCCTCGCGGTCGGCCGGTGCGTCGAATGCGGCAAGGCATTCTGTCGTTCCCACCAAGCCATGGACGGCGGCGCTGCGTGGGTCAACAAGTGCTCGGCCTGCCTTGACCGTCGCCGGGCGGTCGAGCTCGACCAGGCTTCGAAACGCGCCGAGATCGAGTCCTACGTGAGAAACCGGGCCACCTCCGAACTCGAGGCAGCCGGGGCTCCGGCCGTCGACGTGCTCAAAGTCGAGACGATCTACGTCAAGCGCTTCGGCGGAAGACGGCCTCAGGAAGTCATCGGGTCCTACGGTCGAGGCTGGCTGCTCGGCAGGTACAAGTGGTGGTACGTCGAATACGGCATGCGCGGCTCGGAAACCGAGCGCTCGGCGGAGTTCGAGACCGTCCTGATGGCTCCGGGACACAGCTGGGGCGGGGCTTGGCCGGACGCCCGGAGCCCGTTCGTCCCGACGATCCGCGATCTGGTGACGGCCGAGCTGTTCGTCCCGGACGGCCACCGGTGGCAGTTCGCGGCGAAGGTTTCGTCCGACAAGCCGTGGAAAGACGTCGCGACCAAGGTCGAGGAACTTCTCGCGCTTGCCGCGGCGTCTTCGCCGGACTGACGCAGCCGCCGGTTCAGGACGAGAAGCGGTCCAAGGCGCGGATCTTGTTGTGCGCGTCCAGCGCCGCCACCTTGTACGCCTCCGACAGCGTCGGGTAGTTGAACACCGCGTCGACGAGGTAGTCGACCGTGCCGCCGCAGCCCATCACCGCCTGTCCGATGTGGACCAGATCCGTCGCGCCCGTGCCGAACACGTGGACTCCCAGCAGCTTCCGGTCCTTCGTCGACACCAGCAGCTTCAGCATCCCGTAGCTGTCGCCGGTGATCTGGCCGCGCGCCAGCTCGCGGTAGCGCGCGATGCCGACCTCGTACGGCACCGACGACGACGTCAGCTGGGCCTCCGTCGAGCCGACGTACGAGATCTCCGGGATCGTGTAGATGCCGATCGGCTGCAGCGCGCCCAGGCCGTTCGCCGGCTCGCCGAACGCGTGGTAAGCCGCCAGCCTGCCCTGGTCCATCGACGTCGCCGCCAGGGCCGGGAAGCCGATCACGTCGCCGACCGCGTACACGTGCGGGACCTCGGTGCGGTAGTGCTCGTCGACCACCAGCCGGCCGCGCTCGTCCGCCTGCAGGCCCGCCGCCTCCAGGGCCAGCTCGCCCGTCATCCCCTGGCGGCCCGCCGAATACATGACGCCGTCGGCCGGGATGCGCTTGCCGCTCACCAAGGTCGTGATCGTCGCGTCGTCGGACACCGCGACGTCGGCGACCTTCTCGCCGAAGCGGAACGTGACGCCGAGGTCGCGCAGCTGGAACTTCAGCGACTCCACGATCTCCGGGTCGCAGAAGTCGAGCATCTGGTCGCGCTGCTCCACCACGGTGACCCGCGAGCCGAGCGCCGCGAACATCGACGCGTACTCGATCCCGATCACCCCGGCGCCCACCACGACGAGCGACGACGGGATCTGCTCGAGCCGCAGGATCTCGTCGGAGTCCAGCACGCGCGCGGCGTCGAAGTCGACGTGCCCCGGCCGCGCGGGCCGGGTCCCGGTGGCGATCACGATGAAGTCCGCGCTCAGCGTCCGCCGGTCGCCGACGTGGCGCCCCTCGACGACGACGGTGTGCGGGTCGGCGAAGGAGCCGGTGCCGGCGATCAGGTCGACGTGGTTGCGCATCAGCTGCGCGCGCACGACCTGGACCTCGCGCCCGACGACGTGCTGGGTGCGTGCCAGCAGGTCGGCGATCGTGATGTCCTGCTTGACGCGGTAGCTCGCGCCGTACAGCTCGCGCTGGTTCATGCCGGTCAGGTAGAGCACCGCTTCGCGCAGCGTCTTGGACGGGATCGTGCCGGTGTTGACGCACACCCCGCCGACCATGTCGTGCCGGTCCACGACCGCCACCTTCTTGCCCAGCTTCGCCGCGGCGATGGCGGCCTTCTGGCCGCCGGGGCCCGAACCGATGACGATGAGGTCGTACTCGTGCTCGCTCACGACGTCGAGCCTGCGCACCCGGAAGCCCCGGCGCAACCCCCCGGCCGGTGAAGATCCGCGCGCGAACCCGTCCCGGGGCTAGCGTGGCCGGGTGCTGCGGGTGTCGCTGCTGGGCCAGCAGGTGATCGCCGACGACGAGACCGGTGCCGTGCTGACGCGGTCGCCGCGCTCGGTCGCGCTCGTGGCCCACCTCGTCGTGCACGCCGGCCTGGCGCAGCCCCGGCGGCTGATCGCCGGGCTGTTCTGGCCGGACTCGACCGACGCGCAGGCCCTGACCAACCTCCGCCGCGAGCTGCACCAGCTGCGCCGGGTGCTCGGCGACCCGCCCTCGCTGGCCGTCACCGGACGCGACCTGTGCTGGCGGGACACCCCGTCGAGCCGCGTGGACGTGCGGGAGTTCGACCTCGCCCGCCAGGCCGCGCTCGCCGCCGCGGATCCGGGCGAACTGGTCGCCCACGCGCAGACCGCCTTCGCGGCCTACCGCGGCGAGCTGCTGCCCGGCCTGGCCGACGACTGGGTCCTGGCGGCCCGCGCCGAGCTCGACCGCCAGTGCGTCGAGCTGTGCGACCTGCTCTGCCGGACGCCCTCGGGCGACCCGGCCGTCGCGCTCGAGGCGGCCCGCCGCCGGATCCGGCTTCGGCCGCTGGAAGAGACCGGCTACCGGACGCTGATGGGGCTGCAGGCCGACGCCGGCGACCGGGCGGGCGCGGTGAGCACCTACCACCGGTGCGCTTCGGTCCTCGAACGCGAGCTCGGCGTCGTCCCGGCCGAGCCGACCCGCGCGGCGCTGCGCCGGCTGCTCGCCCTGCCGGACCCCGAACCCCGGCGGGCCGCGGCTCCCGGGCTCGTCGGCCGGGCCGCCGAACTGGCGCGGCTCGGCGAGCGGTGGCGGGCGGCCGCGGCGGGTCGCGCCGGGATCGTCCTGGTGCGCGGCGACGCCGGGGTCGGCAAGACCCGCCTGGCCGCCGAGCTCGCGGCGGTGGCCCGCGCGGAGGGCGCGACCGTAGCCGTCGGCCGGTGTTTCGGCACCGCGGGGCGGGTCGCGCTGGCGCCGGTGGCCGACTGGCTGCGCACACCAGCCGTACAGCGGGCGGCGACGGCGCTCGACCCGGTGTGGCGGACCGAGGTCGACCGCCTGCTGCCGGCCGCGCGCCCGGCCGCGGCCGGGCACCCGACCGTCGACGCGTGGCAGCGCCTGCGGTTCTTCGAAGGGCTCGCCCGCGCGCTCACCGCCGGCGGGCGGCCCGTCCTGCTGGTGCTGGACAACGTGCAGTGGTGCGACGAAGAGACGCGCGCGTTCCTCGCCTTCTGCCTCGGTCTGCTGCCGGCCGCGCCGCTGCTGGTCGCCGGGACGCTGCGCGACGGCGACCTCGACCCCGGCGTCGCCGCCTGGACCACCCAGCTGCGCGACGACGGCAAGCTGACCGAGCTGCCGCTGCGCCCGTTCGACGCCGACGGCACCGCGCACCTCGGCGAAGCGGTGGCCGGGCGGCCACTGTCCGCGTCGGACCGCGCGGTGCTGCACGCGGCCACCGGCGGTTTCCCGCTGTATGTCGTGGAAGCCTTGCGCACCAACGACTCCCCGCCGTCCGGCCGCCTGACCGGGGTGCTGCGGGCACGGCTCGAGCAACCCGGCCCGGCGGCCCGCGAAGTCGCCGGGCTCGCCGCCGCGGCCGGCCGGGACTTCACGCTGGAGCTGCTCACCGAGGCGAGCGACCTCGACGCGGACACCGTCGTCGACGCGGTCGACGAGCTGTGGCGGCGCCGAATCGTGCGCGAGTTCGCCGGTGGCTACGACTTCGCCCACGACCTGTTGCGCGAGGCCGCCTACCAGCAGGTGAGCCCGCCGCGACGGTGGCTGCTGCACCGGCGGCTGGCCCAGGGCATGGAACTGCTGCACGCCGACGACACCGACGCCGTGGCGGCGCAGCTGGCCGAGCAGTACGCCCGCGGCGGGCGGCCCGACCGCGCCGTCGCCCACTACCGGCGGGCCGCGGCCGTCGCCGCCGGGACGTTCGCCCACGCCGAGGCGATCCGGCTGCTGAAAGCGGCGCTGGCACTCGTCCGCGCGCGCCCGGCGAGCGGCAACCGCGACCGCGCGGAGCTCGAGGTCCTCGAAGCGCTCGCCGGGCCGCTCAACGCCCACCACGGCTACTCCTCCCCCGAGCTGCAGCACGTCCTGGAACGGTCGCTCGCGCTCGCGGAGTCCTCCGGCAGCAAGGAGGCCGCGCTGACGGCGCTGCTCGAACTGTGGTCGTCCCGGTTCGTCCAGGGCCGGACCGCGGAGGCACACGAAGCAGCCGAGCGCGCCCTCGCGCTGCTCGCCCCCGGGACGAGTGCCGAGCAGGACGGCTCGGCGCACTTCATCGTCGCGGGCTCGTCGCTGAGCCTCGGACACGACCCGGCCGAGGCGCTACGGCACTTCGAGCTGGGCGCGGATCGCACGCGCGGTGCGTCGTCGTGGCCGATCGGCACCCGGCCGGACGTGCACGGCCCGGCCTGGGCGGCGCACGCGCACTGGCTCCTCGGCCACGACGACGCGGCCGTGGCGAGCAGCGTCGCCGCGATCACGCTCGCCCGGGAGATCGAGCAGCCCTACAGCCTGGCCATCGCCCTGGCGTACGCCGGGATCACCCACCAGATGCGCCGCGACCGGCGGGCGCTCTGGGCGGCCGTCTCCGAACTGCACACGCTGTGCGACCGGTACGGCTTCGCGTACTACCGGGAGTGGGCGCTGGTGCTGGGCGGCTGGTCCCGCGGCGGCGCGGCCGGGCTGGCCGCGGCTCAGGAGGGCGTCGCGCACCTGAAGGCCGAAGGGGCGTTCGCGCGGATGCCGTACTGGCTGTCGCTGGTCGCCGAGCTGTCGGGGCCGGAAGCGGCCCGCGCGACGCTCGACGCCGCGCTCGCCGCCGGGGAGGCCCGCGACGACCGCTGGTGGCTGCCGGACGTGCTGCGGCTGCGGGCCACCCACGACGCCGACCCGGTCCCCCGCCTGCGGGCGGCCGCGGAGCTGGCCCGCGTCCAGGGCAGCGTCGCCCTGCGGCGGCGGGCGGAGGCGGACCTCGGCGCTTTCGGGGGCCCGGGTGGCGGAGCCCCCGGCTCGGGGCGAAGCCCCGGAAGTCGCAGCGTTCGGCCGGTGCCCTGACCTGCGGCGAACGGACCGAACGCTGCGCGAACGCCGCGTGCCTACGTTCTCTTCGGGTACGGGAAATCCGAGAGGGGCACCATGACCACCACCGCTCTGCCGCACGGGGAGCTGGCCACCGCGCTGCGCGGCGACCTGATCACGCCGGCCGACCCGGGCTACGACGAGGCCCGCGCCGTGTACAACGCCATGATCGACAAGCGGCCCGCGGCGATCGCCTACTGCCGCGACACCGCCGACGTCGTCGCCTGCGTCCGCTACGGCCGGGCCCAGGGCCTGGACATCGCCGTGCGCGGCGGCGGCCACAACGCGGGCGGCCTCGGCGTCGCCGACGGCGCGCTGGTCATCGACCTGTCCGGCCTGCGCAGCACGACCGTCGACCCGGTGAACCACACCGTCCGCGCCGACGCGGGGTGCACCTGGGGCGACGTCGACCACGCCACGGTCGCGTTCGGGATGGCGACGCCGTCGGGCATCGTCGGGTCCACCGGTGTCGCGGGGCTGACGCTCGGCGGCGGCATCGGCTACCTGGCCCGGCGGTTCGGCCTGACGATCGACAACCTGCTGGGCGCGGACGTCGTCCTCGCGGACGGCTCGTTCGTGCACGCTTCGGAGTCCTCGCACCCGGATCTGTTCTGGGCCCTGCGCGGGGGCGGGGGCAACTTCGGCGTGGTCACGTCGTTCACCTTCCGCTGCCACGACATCGGCGAGCACGGCGTCGTGATCGGCGGGCCGGTGCTGTACGACCTGGGCGACACCCCGGACGTGCTGCGCTGGTACCGCGAGCTGCTGCCGTCCCTGCCCGAAGAGCTGAACGGCTGGTTCGGGCTACTGACGATTCCGCCCGCACCGCCGTTCCCGGAGGAGCTGTGGGGACGCAAGGCGTGCGGCATCGTCTGGTGCTACACGGGACCGCACGACAAGGCGGACGAGGTGCTGGCGCCGGTGCGCTCGTTCGGCTCACCGCTGCTGGTCGGCCTGCAAGACATGCCGTACACGGCGCTGCAGGGAGCGTTCGACGCGCTGTACCCGGCGGGGCTGCAGTGGTACTGGCGGGCGGACGTGTTCCACGAGATCTCCGACGCGGCGATCGACATCCACCTCAAGCACGGCTCGGGGTTGCCGTCGATGCATTCGTCGATGCACCTGTACCCGATCGACGGAGCGGCGAGCCGGGTGGCTTCGGACGCGACGGCGTTCCCCCACCGGTCCGGCGGGTGGTCGGGCGTGATCGTGGGGGTGGACCCGTCGCCGGCCAACGCGGCGGAGATTTCCCAGTGGACGCGGGACTACTGGGAGGAACTGCACCCGACCTCGGCGGGCGGGGCGTACGTCAACTTCATGATGGAGGAGGGCCAGGACCGGGTTCGCGCGTCGTACGGCGCGAACTACGAGCGGCTTGCCTCGGTGAAGCGGCGGTACGACCCGGAGAACGTGTTCCACGTCAACCAGAACATCCGCCCGGCGTAACGCGCGGTGCGGTGGCCGGGTGGAGGGCCCGGCTCGTGGTTCGTGAAGGCCGCTGCGAGCTGTTCCTCGCGGTGGCCTTCACGGCCTTCGGCCGGGGGTCGGTCAGCCCCGGCCGAGGTATTCGTCGGCGTCGATGCGGAGGCCGCCGTCGTAGCGGATGACCGTGAGCACATGCCGTTCGACCAGCGTTGCCGTGCCGTCGCGGGGGTGGAGTGCGATGCGCACGGTCACCTGGCTGTCCCGGACCGACGGTTGTTCCAGCACCTCCGCACTGCTGTAGCGGCCCCAGAACCGGTCGTAGCTCGCGCGGCCGCGGCCGCGGAGGTTCGGGCCGATCAGCGGCCAGCCCGCGCTGGTGTCCGGCATCGAGCGGTAGTAGCCGACGACGAAGCCGGCGAGGTCTTCCTCGGCGTCGTCCGGTGCCGGGGCGGACCGGGCGGGCTCGGTGTGCGAGGTGCCGGGCGGCGCCGGCTGAGCCGCCCCCGGGACGGGCGAGAACGGCGGCCAGTGCTGGTCTCCCGCGACGGCCAAGTAGGCCGGGACCAGCGCGACGACTGCCGCGACGGCTCCGAGCCTGGCATAGAAACCCTCTTTCGACACGTCCGCAGGAGTCGCCCGCGCGAAGGCCGTCGTTACGCCCGCCGCAGTGCGCGAATCACCGTCACCGGGTCTTCTTGCGCCGAGGCCCGTGCGCGTCGGGGTAGGTTCGGGCGCGGAGGTGATCACCGTGCCCGCGACCCCGGCGACCCGGTGGGACGTCCTGCTCGCGATCGGTGCCGGCGGTGCGCTGGGCAGCCTCGCCCGGTACGGCCTGTCGGTGGCGATTCCGCACGCCCGCGGGGAGTTCGCCGTCGCGACGATGCTCACCAACGTCCTCGGCTGCCTGCTCATCGGGGTCCTGATGGCGATCCTGACGACCACCGCGCGCCCCCATCACCTACTGCGTCCCTTTCTCGGCGTCGGGATCCTCGGCGGCTTCACGACCTTCTCCACCTTCGTGACCGACACCCTCGACGCGGCGACCACCGGGCGGATACTGGGTTCGCTCGCCTACCTGCTGGGATCGGTCGCGCTCTGCCTGGCCGCGGTGACCGCCGGCCTGACGGCGACCCGCGCGATCCGGAAGGGACGCTGATGGAAGGACCGGCCACCCGCCTCACGATCTACATCGGCGAAGACGACCACTGGCACCACAAGCCGCTGTACCACGAGATCGTCCGCCGGGCGCGGGATGCCGGGCTGGCGGGCGCTTCGGTGCTTCGCGGTGTCGAGGGCTACGGCGCGTCGTCGCTGATCCACACCACGCGGATCCTGTCGCTGTCGGAAGACCTGCCGGTGGTGATCGTGATCGTCGACGCGGAGGCGAAGCTGCGGGCGTTCCTGCCGCAACTGGACGAGCTGATCGGCGAAGGCCTGGTGACGCTCGACCAGGTCGAGGTGGTCCGCTACGTGGGGCGGGCCGAGTGACGCTGGTGCTGGTGGCCCTCGGCGGGGCGGCGGGCTCGATCCTGCGCTACCTGACCGACCGGCGCGTGCAGGCTTGGCGGGACTCGCCGTTCCCGTTCGGGACGCTGACGGTGAACGTCGCGGGCTCGTTCGTCCTCGGCTTCCTGAGCGGCTGGCTCCTGCACGGCGCGGAGCCGTCGTCGATCCGGTCGCTGGTGGCCGTGGGCTTCTGCGGCGGCCTGACGACGTTCTCGACCTTCGGCTACGAGACCGTTCGGCTGGTCCTGGAGAAGACGCGGCTGTACGCGGTGCTCAACGTGCTGGTGACGGTGGTCGCGGGCCTGGCTTCGGGTGCACTGGGGCTGCTCCTGGCCACCGCGGTCTTCGCCTAGGGCCTGTATCGAAGTCGTCTCAAGCAAGTTGAGCTGGAGTTGGCGCTGTCGGGCGTGTCGGTGGTCGACATAGGTGAGGTCTCCGGTAGTTGGTTCGTCGACCAAGAAGAACCTGAACACCACCGGAGACCTCGTGGACACCCTAGCGGTGACGAGGCGGTTCGACCTGACCGACGAGCAGTGGGCAGCGCTGGAGCCGTTGCTGCCCGCGCCGTCACGGCCGGGCCGGCCGTCGTTGTGGAGCAGACGACAGCTGATCGACGGGATCCGGTGGCGGGTGCGCACCGGTGCGCCGTGGCGGGACATGCCCGGGGCATATGGGTCCTGGGCGGCTGTTTATGGACTGTTCCGGCGCTGGCAACGCGCGGGTGTCTGGCAGCGGATTCTGACCGCGTTGCAGGCGGTGGCCGAGGCGGCCGGGCGGATCACGTGGGATGTCAGCGTGGATTCCACGATCGCGCGGGCGCATCAGCATGCGGCGGGTGCGCGGAAAAGGGGGATCTGCAGGCCGAGCCGCCGGGCAGGGTCACCGTCGAACCGGAGGATCATGCGTTGCGGCGGTCGCGGGGCGGGTTGACCACGAAGGTGCATCTGGGGTGTGAGCAGGGGCAGAAGCCGTTGTCGATCGTGCTGACCGCCGGGCAGCGTGGTGATAGCCCGCAGTTCGTTGCGGTCCTGGCCGGCATCCGGGTGCCCCGCTCGGGCGGTGGGAGGCCGCGGACGCGTCCTGATCGGGTGCTGGCGGACAAGGCTTACACGTCGAAAGCCAACCGGGCTCACCTGCGCGGTCGCGGGATCAAGGCGACCATTCCGAGTAAGGCTGATCAGGACGCGCACCGCAAGGCCAAGGGGTCGAAGGGCGGGCGGCCACCGGCCTTCGACCCCGAGATCTACAAGCGGCGTCATGCGGTGGAGTGCGGCATCAACCGGCTCAAACGCCACCGTGGGGTGGCTACCCGATACGACAAACTGGCCGTCCGCTATGAGGCCACCGTCCAGATCGCCGCGATCAACGAATGGCTCTAATCGACTTCGATACAGGCCCTAGGCGCGTCCGGTCAGCTCGGCCGACAGCGCCCAGAGACGGTCCGCGAGGGCCGCGTCCAGCGCCCATTCCTTGACCCCGTGCGGGTGGTCGGCGAGGTCGGCGTCATCGGAGACCACGTAGGCCTCCTGACCGTCGTCGAGGTAGTGCCCGCCCGTGCGGGCGAACTGCGGCGCGACGGCGGCCACGACGCTGGTCGCCGCGCCCTGCCCGACGGTCTTGTAGCTGAAGATCCCGGCCGCTTCGGCCGCGGCGAGCGACTGCTTCTGCGCCTGCGTGAAGTGGCGCTGCAGGCCCGTCGCGACGCCGCCGGGGTTCACCGCGTTCGCGAAGACGCCGTCGGCCGCCCAGCGGTGGGTGGCGCCCACCGCGAACAGGGAGTTCGCGGTCTTCGACCGGGCGTACGCCATCTGGGGGTCGTAGTCCCGGCGCTCGAAGTGCGGGTCGTCGAAGTCGACGCCGGCACGCATGTGCGCGGTCGAGCTGACTGCGACGATCCGCGCCTCACCGCGGTCCGCGGCCCCGTCCGCGAGGGCGTCGCGCAGGCCGCGGGCGAGAGCGAAGTGACCGAGGTGGTTCGTCGCGAACTGCAGTTCCCACCCCTCCGGCGTGCGGGCCAGGCCGCCGGTCACGAGCCCGGCGTTGGCGACGAGCAGGTGGAGCGGGCCGGCCCAGTCGTCGGTGAACCGGCGCACGGACGCCCGGTCGGCGAGGTCGAGCGGCCGGACGCGGGGGCGGGGCGACACGCCCGAGTCCGCGATGGCGGCGGCGACCGCCTCGCCGCCGGCGACGTCACGGACGGCGAGCGTCACCTCCGCGCCCGCGGCGGCCAGCACCCGGGCCGTTTCGGCGCCGAGACCCGAGGACGCGCCGGTCACGACCACGCGGACGCCAGTCAGGTCGTGGCCGGCCACGACCTCGGCCGCGGTGCTGGTAGCGGTGAAGGGGGTCGTGATCAGTCCGGCGGAGGTCATGACCCGACTATGCAAACTAAGCAGAAGTTGTAAAGCCAGTCTGCTAGGCTGGTCGTATGCCCGAAGCGCAGAACGCCGACGCCGGCCGCCGTGACGCGGTGCTCGAATCGGCGTTGCTCACCTTCGCCCGCCACGGCTACCGGAAGGCCTCCATGGAGGAGGTCGCCCGCGCCGCCCGGATCTCGCGACCCGGGCTGTACTTCCTGTTCGAGTCCAAGGAAGCACTGTTCCGGGCCGCGGTCGGCCGGGCGCTCGACGAGGACCTGGCCGCCGCCGAGCGCATCCTCGCCGACGCCGGCCGCCCCTTGCCCGAGCGGCTCCTCGGCGCGTTCGACCGGTGGACCGGCCGCTACCTCGGACCGCTGAGCCGGGATGTCACCGGCGTCATCGAGCAGAACCCGGACCTACTGGGCGAGCTCACCAAGACCGCGCCGATGCGCTTCGAGCGACTGGTCACCGACGCGGTGGCAGAGACGGCAGACCAGGAGAAGGCAACGCAAGTCGCCCAGACCTTGATCAGCGCGTCGATCGGGGTGAAGCACCAGGTCGAGACGCGCGAGGCGTACCTCGAGCGCTTCGGCACCGCCGTAGCCCTGCTCGTTAGGTGAATCAGCGCGGCGCCAGGCCGCGCACCTGCTCGAACGGATCCCCGCCGGTCGGCAGCAGCGCGATGATCGGCGTCGTCAGTCCGTTGTCCACATAGGACTGGACCTGCTCGCGGCACGACTCGACGCTGCCGTGGATCACCAGCTCGTCGACGACCGCGTCCGGGATCACCTGGTTCGCCTTCTGCCGGTCGCCGGCCGCCCACGCCTCATGCATCGGGGCGAGGGCTTCCCCGCGGCCGAGCCAGTCGTGGAACGCCGCGTACACCGGGACCGTCAGGTAGCTCGAGATCAGCATCCGGCCCAGGCCGCGCGCGGCTTCCGCGTCCTCGGTCGGGCAGACGAAGATCCGGGCCGCCAGCTCGACGTCCGGCCCGATCACCGACCGCACCTGGGGGACGTCCGACGCCGCCAGCCAGTTGGTGATCGCGCCGTCGGCCTCCTTCGCGGCCAGGCGAAGCATGCCCGGGCGCAGGGCCGCCAGCATGATCGACGGCGCCGGGTCGGCCGGGCGCTCCAGCCGGAACTTCGAGACGGCGAACGTGTCGTACTTTTCGCTGACCTTCTCCCCCGCCAGCGCGGAACGCAGGAACCGCAGCGTGTCCCGCGAGCGCGCGAACGGTTCCTCGAAGGGAGCCGCGTTCCAGTTCGAGACGATCACCGGGGACGACGCGCCGATGCCGAGGACGAACCGGCCGGGCGCCAGCTCCGCGACCGTCGCCGCCTGCATCGCCAGCAGGCCGGGCCCGCGCGTGTACACCGGGACGATCGCCGTGCCCAGCCGCAGCTGCGGCGCCCACTGCGAGGCCAGGACCAACGGCGTGAACGCGTCCGTGCCGGCGGTCTCGGCGGTCCACGCGTCGGTGTAGCCCAGGTCCGGCAGCTGCTCGACCAGCTCGCGGTGCGCCGTCAGCGGCACCCCCGTCAGCGGAATCGTGAGGCCCCAGCGGCTCATGCGTTCTCCTTGTCCACGGCCGACAGTGCACGCAGCAGCCAGTCGACCTGCGTGCGCATCAGGTTCTCCGCGACCTCTTCGGCCTGCGGCGTCATGTGGGTGGCGCCCGCCAGCGGCAGGAAGACGTGCGACCGCCCCTTCGCCAGCAGCGCCGACGACAGCCTCAGCGAGTGCGCGGGGAACACGTTGTCGTCGGCCAGCCCGTGCACGATCAGCAGCGCCCGGCTCAGCTCCGCCGCACTCTCGATCAGCGAGTTGTGCGCGTAGCTCTCGGGCTCGTCCTGCGGCGTGCCCAGGTAGCGCTCGGTGTAGTGCGTGTCGTACAGCGACCAGTCGGTGACCGGCGCGCCCGCGACCGCCGCGTGGAAGACGTCCGGGCGGCGCAGCACGGCCAGCGCGGACAGGTAGCCACCGTAGGACCAGCCGCGGATCGCGACCCGCTCGACGTCCAGCTCGGGGAACCGCGCCGCGGCCGCCTGCAGGGCGTCGACCTGGTCCTGCAGGGTGACGTCGGCGAGGCGGCCGTGGATCTCCCGCTCCCACACCGCGCCGCGCCCGGGCGTGCCGCGGCCGTCCGCGACGAGCACCGCGAAGCCCTGGTCGGCGAGCCACTGCGACGTCAGGAACGCGTTGCGGCTCTGCAGCACGCGCTGGGCGTGCGGGCCGCCGTACGGGTCGAGCAGCACCGGCAGCTTGCCTTCGCTCGGCTCGTAGCCGCGCGGCAGGAGCAGCGCCGCACGCAGGCCGCGCTCCCCCAGCGTCAGCCAGGTCAGGTTCGGCACGATGTCAGGGTCCACAGTGGACACCGCGATCGACGCCACCTCTGAGCCGTCCCGCAGCACCGAAACGCGCGGGCCGCTGTGTTCCAGGCTCCACGACGAAAGGACGGTGACCGCGGCGGACCCGGCGCCGACGTGCACTCCGTCCACAGTGGACAGCCGCCGGACCGACGGGCCTTCGGTGCGGAACACGTGGATCTGCGTGGAGTCGGCTTCGGACGCGCTGAAGAGGATCTCGTCGCCGACGTCGAGCACGGCCCGAAGCTGCAGCCCGGCCGGGGTGACGGCCTCGCCGCCGACGAAGAGCCGGTGGTCGCCGTCGACCATGCCCTCGACGACGAGCCGCCCGTCGGACGTCCACGCCGGGACACCGCCGACGATGTCGATCCAGTGCTGGTCGGAGGCTGTGTGGAGCACCGACGTCGAGCCGTCGGTGACGTCGAGGGCGAGGACGTCCATCCGCTTCTGGTCGCGCGGCTCGACGGCCAGCAGCGGTGCGCCGCCGGCCGACCAGTGCACCGACGCCAGGTACTCCCAGTCGCCGGGGGCGACGTCCACGCGGGAGCCGTCCAGCCCGAGCACCGCCAGCGACACGAGCGCGTTCGTGGTGCCCGCGGCCGGGTACGCGACGACGGTGGCCGGGTTCTGCGGGTTCGCCGGGTCGGCGATGGTCCAGCGCGGCACCGGGCCGCGGTCGGAGCGCTCGGCCAGGAGGCTGCGGCCGTCCGGGGACCACCAGTAGCCGCGGGTGCGGTCCATCTCCTCGGCCGCGATGAACTCGGCGAGGCCCCAGGCGATGTCCTCGCCCTCCTCCTCGACGAGCACGCGGTCGTCGCCGGTGGCCAGCTCCAGCACGTGCAGCCGCCGGTCCTGCACGTACGCGACGTGCGTGCCGGCCGGGTTCGGCCGCGGGTCGATCACCGAGCCGTCGACGCGCAGCGTCACCTCGCCGGACGCGAGGTCCAGCGTGTAGAGCTTGCCCGAGAGCGAGAACGCGGCGACGGTGAAGCCGGCGTCGACGCCGTAGTGGACGACGCCGCCGCCGGTCTCGCGGGCGCGTTCCCGCCGCGCCCGCTCCTCGGCCGGCAGCTCCTCTTCACCGGGCAGCAGGTCGACGGCGTCGACGAGCTTCGTCTCGGCGCCGGTGGCCAGGTCGGCCGACCAGAGGCTGTGCCGGGGGTCGGTGCCCGACTCCGCGCGCAGGAACAGCACGCGCGAGGCGTCCGGGGCGACCCGGAACTCCTTGGGCGCGCCGAGGGTGAAGCGCTGGGTCCGGGCCTGCTTGCGGAGGAACGGGAGGTCGTCGACATCGGTCACGCCCGCACTCTTTCAGACGATCACGACGGGACGCCAACACCCTTCAGCTTGGCCAGCTCCTCCTCGACGTCGAAGTCCGGTTCGGGGAACGTCGGCTTCAACTCCGCGAGGGTTTCGATGAGCAGCTCGGCGACGGCCCAGTTCCGGTACCACTTGTGGTCGGCGGGCACGACGTGCCAGGGCGCGTGCGCGGTCGACGTCTTCTTGAAGATGTCGGCGTAGGCCTCCTGGTAGGCTGGCCAGTGCGAGCGGGCTTCGAGGTCGCCCGGGTTGTACTTCCAGTGCTTCTCGGGCGTCTCCAGCCGGGCTTTCAGCCGCTTGAGCTGTTCCTCCGGCGAGATGTGCAGAAACACCTTGACGACCGTCGTGCCCGCGTCCGCCAGCTCCTGCTCGAAGGCGTTGATCTCGGTGTAGCGGCGGCGGCGCTCGGCCGCGGTCAGCAGGCCGGTCACGCGCGGGACCAGGATGTCCTCGTAGTGCGAGCGGTCGAACACGCCGATCTGGCCGGCCACCGGCAGCTGCTTGCGGATCCGCCAGAGGTAGGGGTGGCGGCGCTCGGCCGCCGTCGGGGCCTTGAACCCGGCGTAGCGGACGCCCATCGGGTTGACCAGGCCGAGCACGTGCGAGACCGTGCCGCCCTTGCCGGAGGTGTCCATGCCCTGCAGCACGAGCAGGACACTGCGCCGGCCACCGCCGACGCCCTCGGCGTAGAGGGCTTCCTGCAGCGCGGACAGCCGCGCGGCGGCGTCGTCCAGCTTGGCGACGGCCTTCGGCTTCTTGCCGGGCCCCACCGGGGTCGAGCCCGGGTCCGGCAGCTCCGCGCCGACGCGCAGCGCGTCCCGGACCCGGCTTCCTGTGTCCTTCTTGGCCATCCCGCGAAACTACCTGCTCAAGCGGCGGCTTTCTCGGCGAAGAGTTTCAGCAGGCCACCGTGTCCGCCGTCGCTGGAGACGCCGTCGCGGACCTTCTGCGCGGTTTCGCCGTGCCGCTCGAAGTTCCGGTGCTCCAGCTCGACGCGCGTGCTGCGCGGCCCCTCCTCGACGAATCCGACTTCGATCTCGCTGGCGTGCGCGGGGTCGGGGTCCACCGTCCAGTCGCCGTCGATCCGCCACGACAGGACCACCCGGCCGGGTGGCTCCCAGACGAGCACCTCGCCCCACTGGCACTCGGCGCCGTCGACGGTCCGCTCGTACCAGCGTCCGCCCGGCTTCGGCTCGATGACGGCTTCGGCCAGGTCGGCCTCGCCCAGGCGGTGCTCGCGCGGCCACCAGCTGTCGAAGGCCTCGGTGTAGGTCTTGAACGCGTGCTCGCGCGAGCAGGCGACGGTGATCGTCTTGCGGATCGGCTCGAGGGTCATGACTGCTCCTCTTCCGGGGATTCGGTGGACTCCGCCAGGTCGGCGAAGGACTTCAGCGCGTCCGACCACATCCGGTCGAGGTAGGCGCGCACCGCGGCGATGCCGTCGGGCTCGAGGCGGTAGAGCCGCTTCGTGCCCTCGGCCCGGTCCGCGACGAGGCCGGCCTCCTTGAGCACCTTGAGGTGCTGGGAGACGGCCGGGCGGCTGATCGGCAGGTCCGCGGCCAGCTCGCCGACCGCGCGGGGCCCGGCGCGGAGCGCTTCGACGATCGCGCGCCGCGACGGGTCGGCCAGCGCGGCCAGCTGGTCGCTTCCGTAAGTCGCCACGAACCGTAAGTTACGACTTACCGATGAGTCCGTCAACGGCCACGCACCGTTTCGGGGGTCGCTGTCGGGTATTGCGCAACGAACAACGGGTGAAAGCAATGATTCCCGGCTGAACTCTGCGTGTTCTGCCTCTAACCTGAACGTATGACGACGTTCGCCGGCCGGGAGACCGCCGCCCCCACCGCCGCGAGCTTCATCGAGCTCGACGAGCAATGGAGCACGCACAACTACCACCCGCTGCCCGTCGTGATCGCCGAAGCCTCCGGCGCTTCGGTCACCGACGTCGAAGGCCAGTCCTACCTCGACTTCCTTTCCGGATACTCCGCGATGAACTTCGGCCACCGCCACCCGGACCTGATCGCCGCCGCGGTCGAGCAGCTCGGCCGCGTCACGCTGACGTCGCGGGCGTTCCACCACGACCAGCTGGGCCTGTTCTGCCGCGAGCTCGCCGAGCTGACCGGCACCGAGCTGGTGCTGCCGATGAACTCGGGTGCCGAGGCCGTCGAGTCCGCCGTCAAGATCGCCCGCAAGTGGGCGCACCGGGTCAAGGGCGTGCCGGACGGCACGGCGGAAATCATCGTCGCCGGGTCGAACTTCCACGGCCGGACGACCACGATCGTGTCGTTCTCGACCGACGAGACCGCGCGTGCGGACTTCGGCCCGTTCACGCCGGGCTTCGTCACGGTGAAGTACGGCGACGCGGCCGCGCTGCGCGACGCGATCACCCCGCGCACGGCCGCGGTGCTGCTGGAGCCGGTGCAGGGCGAGGCCGGCGTCATCGTGCCGCCGGAGGGCTACTTCGCCGACGTCCGGGCGGCGTGCGACGAGCACGGCGTGCTGCTGATCGCCGACGAGATCCAGTCCGGGCTGGCCCGCACCGGCACGGTGCTGGCGCTCGACCACGAAGGCGTCCGCGCGGATGTGTACACGCTCGGCAAGGCCCTCGGCGGCGGCATCCTGCCGGTGTCGGCGGTGGTCGGCCGCCGTGACGTGCTGGGTGTGCTGAAGCCGGGCGAGCACGGCTCGACCTTCGGCGGCAACCCCCTGGCCTGCGCGGTCGGGCGCGCGGTGGTCAAGCTGCTGAAGACCGGCGAGTTCCAGCAGCGGTCCACGGAGCTGGGCGCGCACCTGCGGACGCGGCTGAGCGCCCTGATCGGCACCGGGCTGTCCGAGGTCCGCGGGCGCGGGCTGTGGGCGGGCATCGACATCGCCCCGGGCGGGCCGTCCGGGCGCGAGGCGTCGGAGGCGCTGGCAGCGCGGGGCGTGCTGTGCAAGGAGACGCACGAGCGCACGCTGCGGGTGGCGCCGCCGCTGGTGATCACCCGCGAGGAGCTGGACCGCGGCATCGACGCGATCGCCGAGGTCATCCGCCCCTGAAACCACCGGATGCCGCCGGGTGAGCCTCCCGCCCCGGCGGCATCCGGAGCACAACGCGGCCGGGTGATGCCCGCCCGCGATCCCGGCACGCGGGGGCCCGCACCTCGCGCACCCACCGGGTGACTCCGCCCGCGATCCGAGCACGGGCCGGCACACGACTTGCCGGACCTCACGCCCTGGCGTACCTCGACCGCCGGCGGCCATCCGAAGCGCAGGCTCCGCCCCAGGCGGGTATCCCGGCACGAATTGTGCCCCCCGGTGGCGCTGCAGAGCCCGGACTCGGCGCCCGAGAGCGCACCTTGCGCAGTCACCGCCGACGAGGCAACCTCGGCCCTTCCCCCGCGGCCGGGCGCCGGTATAGCTGCCGCCGCGGCCGATGGACGTCCCGAGCGGGTGATGCCCGGCGGCCCGGGAGCAGATCATCCCCTTCGGACGTTGTGCCCGGTATGGGATCAGGGGAATGGGTGGAGCGGCCGCTCGTCGGCGCCGACAGCGTCACGCCGGCCGAGCTCTACGACCGGGGAAAGCGGCTCCGGGACAAGGCTCCCGCCGCCGCGCACGACCACGAGGCCACCGGCGCTGACCGGCCGAGCCCGAAGCAGTACTTCGACGCCAGCAACGCCGGACGTCTCCCCGAACTGGTCGAGCTCCGCCGGGAACGCATGCTCGCGTCCCCGTTCACCTTCTTCCGCGGCGCCGCCGGGCTGATGGGCGCCGATCTCGCCGGCACGCCGTCGTCCGGGGTCACCGCGCAGCTCTGCGGTGACGCCCACGCCGCCAACTTCGGGCTCTACGGCACGCCCGAAGGCAAGATCGTGATGGACATCAACGACTTCGACGAGACCGTCCCGGGTCCGTGGGAATGGGACCTCAAGCGGCTCGCGGCCAGCCTCGTGCTCGCCGGCCGTGAGGGCGGCATCGGTGAGTCCGGCTGCCGCGAAGCCGCCGAAGACGCCGTGAAGTCCTACCGCCGCACCATCCGCGCGCTCGCCGACCTGCCGTTCCTGCGCAGCTGGAACGCTCTGCCGGACTCCTCGGTGCTGTCCAAGGCCCGCGCGGACGAGCTGATCGACGACTTCGCCGACGCCGCCGAGAAGGCCCGCAAGAACGACAGCGCGAAGGTCGCCGCGAAGTGGACCGAGCGCGTCGACGACCACGAGACCGGCCTGGCGCGCCACCGGTTCGTCGAGGACCCGCCGGTGCTGACGCACGTCGACGAGCGGACCGCCGAGGCCGTCGCCGCCGGACTGGCGTCCTATGTGGACACCCTGCGCGAGTCGCGGCGGACGCTGATCGCCCGGTACCGGATCGCCGACGTCGCCTTCCGCGTGGTCGGCACGGGCAGCGTCGGGCTGCGCAGCTACGTCGCCCTGCTGCACGGCAACGACGACGAAGACCTGGTGCTGCAGGTGAAACAGGCCCAGAAACCGGCGCTGGCGCCGTACCTCGACCTGCCGGAAGCCGAGCACGAAGGCCGCCGGATCGTCGACGGCGCCCGGCTGGTGCAGGCCGAAACCGACGTCCTGCTCGGCTGGACCACGATCGACGGCGTCCCGTACATCGTCCGCCAGTTCCGCAACCTCAAGGGCGACATCGACCCATCGGAGCTGGAGAAGGACCACCTCGACGACTACGGCCGCCTGGCCGGCGCCCTGCTCGCCCGCGCCCACACGCGCTCACTGCACCCGAAGCTCCTCGCGGGCTACTTCGCCGACGACTCCGAATTGGACGAAGCGATGGGCGCGTACGCGGTGCGGTACGCCGACCGGACAGAGGCCGACCACGCCGCCTTCGCGGGGACCTAGGTCGCCACCAAGGCCGCGACGTCGGCCGCGCAGCCCCAGGCCAGCGTGATCCCCGAACCGCCGTGGCCGTAGCAGTGCACGGCCTCCCCCACCCGTTCCAGCCGCACCACCGGCCGGAACGGGCGCAAGCCCACCACCGACCGCAGGATCTCCGACCCCGCCAACGCCGGGACCAGGTCGCGGCAGCGGCGCACGATGTCCGCCGTCACGCCGGGGTTGGGCTCGACGTCGCCGCGGCCCGGCTCCACCGTGCCGCCGCACACCACGTGACTGCCGTGCGGGATCACGTACGTGGCGCCCGGGCCCGTCTCGTCGACCACGAACTCCGTCAGGCCCGGGTCGCTCAGGTGCACGACCTGGCCGCCGACCGGGACCATCGAGCCGTCGCCGGCCAGGGGGCCCGCGCCGAGGCCCGCCGCGTTCACCACCGGCCCGAGGCCCGACAACGACGTCAGCGACCGGTACTCGACGCGCACGCCCAGCGAAACCACCTGCGCCAGCAGCCAGTCCAGGTACACCGGAGTGTCGACCAGGGCCGTCGTGAACACCAGGTGACCGCCTTCGCGGACCGGGTCGATCATCGCCGGCAGCCACTGCGGCTCGGGCTCCCCCGGGGCCAGCAGGACCCGGCCGCGGCGGAAGCGCACCCCGGGCGCCTCCTGCGCGCGCAGGACCGACAGGGTCTCGGCGGTCCAGCGCACGATCCGCTTGTCCGGGAGGCGGACCGGCGGGTACAGCACCCCGCCCGCGATCGCCGACGTCGTCTCCCCCGGCGGGGCCGCCGCGACGACCGTGACGTCGTGTCCCGCACCGGCCAGCCGGTACGCGCAGCTCAAGCCGATGATCCCGGCCCCCGCCACTGTGATGCGCATCCGATCCTCCTCCCCCGGCATCGTGGCAGACGGGTGCATCACAGAGTCACAGCTACCCTCTCGCGGGTGAGGACGATGTGGTTGCCGGCCGCGGTCTGCGGCCTGTTCGCGGTGCTGCTGGGGCTGCCGTTCGCCGGCGGGAGCACGCCCGGGGCCGTGGACGCGACGGTCGCCGGCTGGATCGCGGACCTGAGTCCCGGCGTGCTGCGGGCGCTGGTCCTGCCGACCGAGCCGGCCGTGGTGATCGCCCTCGGCGTGCTCTCCGTCGTCCTGTGCCTGCGCGCCGGACGGCGGACCGACGCCGCGCTCGCGCTCGGCGCGCCGGTGCTGGCGATCCTGCTGACGAGCTGGCTGCTGAAGCCGCTCTACGACCGGTGGAAGAACGACACCCTGGTCTACCCGAGCGGCCACACGGTGAGCCTGGTCGCGGTGCTGACCGTGCTCGTGCTCGTCACGCGCAAGGCGTACGTCGTCGTGCTGAGCGCCCTGGCGCTGCTCGCCGCGACCATCGGGCTCGTCGGGATGGGCTACCACTACCTCACCGACGTCGTCGGCGGGACGCTGTTCGCGGTCGCCGTCGTGCTGCTCACGTGGCCGGTGCGGCGTCCCGAGCCAGCGCGGTCAGCCGGCTGACCGCGCGCAGGTACTTCTTGCGGTAGCCGCCGTTCACCATCTCCTCGGTGAACAGCGACGGCAGCGGCTCACCCGAGACGACCACCGGGATCGCCCGGTCGTAGAGCCGGTCGGCGAACGCGACCAGCCGCAGCGCCACGTTCTGGTCGGGCGCCGGGTGGACGCCGCGCAGGTGCACGCGGGTGACGCCGTCGAGCAGCCGCCCGTACCGCGACGGGTGCAGGGAAGCCAGGTGCTCGCACACCGCGTCGAAGTCGTCCACTGTGGACCCTTCGTGCGCGGCGACGGACTCCTCGAGGACGTCTTCGGTGACCGGCGGCGGCGCGTCCGGCAGGCCGCGGTGGCGGTAGTCCGGGCCGTCGACGCGCACGACGCCGAACCGGGCCGACAGCGTCTGGATCTCGCGCAGGAAGTCCTCGGCGGCGAACCGGCCCTCGCCGAGCTTCTCCGGCAGCGTGTTCGACGTCGCCGCGATGTACACGCCCGCGTCCATGAGCTCCTGCAGCAGCCGCGTGACCAGCGTGGTGTCGCCCGGGTCGTCCAGCTCGAACTCGTCGATGGCCAGGATCCGGTGCTCCGAGAGCCGGCGCACGGCCTCGGCGAAGCCCAGCGCGCCGACCAGGTGGGTCAGCTCGACGAACGTGCCGTACGCCTTGGGCGACGGCGCCGCGTGCCAGGTCGAGGCGAGC
Source organism: Amycolatopsis ponsaeliensis (assembly GCF_030182635.1). Classification (NCBI taxonomy): domain Bacteria; kingdom Bacillati; phylum Actinomycetota; class Actinomycetes; order Pseudonocardiales; family Pseudonocardiaceae; genus Amycolatopsis; species Amycolatopsis ponsaeliensis. The sequence goes on along the minus strand of NZ_JAPZLD010000020.1, from coordinate 146,048 downwards.
AGGTGGGTCTTGCCGACGCCGAACCCGCCGTCGAGGTAGAGCCCCATCGGCCCGGCCGGCTCCGAAGACCCGCCGAACAGCTTGAAGCGCTTCTTTTCCTTGCGCGCGCCGATCTTGGCGGCGAACGCCGAGCAGGCCTCGACCGCGGCGGCCTGGCTCGGCTCGTCCGGGTTCGGGAGGTACGTCTCGAACCGGACGGCGCCGAAGCGCGGCGGGGGCACCAGCGCACCGATCAGCTCGTCGGCGCCGAGCTCGGGTCGGCGGTCCACCAGGTGCGCGGGCATGGTCGCAGAGCCTATCCGCGCGCCGCGTGCCGGTGAGCGGGCCTGTCCCCCGGTAGAGACGTGGTTCACGCCCGTGCTGGGATTGTCGCGTGCGGAGCGTGTGGCCCTCTTCGACGGGCGAACTGACCGGGGTGGACCTCGAGGAGATCTACGCGTACCCGGCGGCGGTGGACCGCCCCTGGGTGCAGGTCAACTTCGTCGCCTCGGCCGACGGCGCCGTCGAGGTCGACACGACGTCGGCGGGGCTCTCGCACGCCGCCGACCGGCGGGTCTTCCTGCTCGGGCGCGACCTCGCCGACGTGATCCTGGTCGGTGCCGGCACCGCTCGCGCCGAGGACTACCGCGGGGTCGTCGCGGGCCCGAAGCGCCTGGAACGCCGTCGCCGGCTGGGCTTCGACGGCGTCCCGCCGATCGCCGTCGTGACGCGCACCGCCGACCTCGACCCGGCGTCGCGGTTGTTCACCGAGACCGTCGTACCCCCGATCGTGGTCACCACCGAGTCCGCGCCGACCGGCGCCCTCGAAGCCGCCGGGGCGGAGATCCTGCGCGCGGGCACCGACGACGTCGACGTCCGCCGGGCGCTCGAGCTGCTCGCCGCGCGCGGGCTGCGCCGCGTCGCCTGCGAGGGCGGGCCGCGGCTGTTCGGCCGGCTCGTCGCGGACGACCTCGTCGACCAGCTGTGCCTGACCGTCGCACCCCTGCTCGTGGCCGGACCGGCGGCCCGGATCGCCGCGGGACCGGTGGCCGTGCCGCGCCGGCTCGCGCTGGCGTCGATCCTGGTCGAGGACGGCTTCACGTTCCTGCGCTACCGCCGGGACGCCGGGTGAACGACGACGCCGATCTCGTCGCCCGCGCCGCGGCGGGCGACGACGCCGCGTTCGGCGCGCTCGTGCGGCAGCACACCCCGCGGATGTACCGCGTCGCACTGCGGATCACCGGCAGCGCCGCCGAGGCCGAGGACGTCGTGCAGGACTCGTGGCTCGCCGCCTGGCGCTCCCTCGCGTCCTTCCGCCACGAGTCCGCCGTGTCGACCTGGCTCTACCGCGTGGTCACCAACAGCGCGCTCGCGCTCCTGCGGCGGCGCCGGCCCACGATCTCGCTCGACGCACCGGAACCCGACGGTCAGTCCACTCTGGACAGTGCGCTGCTCGCCGGGGCCGACCCGGGCCCCGAAGGCCACGTCGTGCGGGCCGAAGAGGTCGACGCGGTGCTGCGCGCGATCGGCCGGCTGGAGGTGTCCCAGCGCGTGCCGCTGGTGCTGCGCGAGCTGGAGGGCCTGAGCTACGAAGAGGTCGCCGACGTGCTCGACGTGAACGTCGGCGCCTTGCGCTCGCGGCTGCACCGGGCCAGGGTGGCGCTGCTCGCCGAGTTGAGGGAGCGGTGATGGCCGAGCTTCAGGATCCCGAGCGGGACCCCCGCTGGGACGCCGTGCGCGCCGCTGCCCGGCGGCACGTACCGACCCCGCCGGGGCTGGTCGAGCGCGTCCTGCGGGCCGTCGCGCGCGGCCGCCGGACCGCGGTGGAGGTGCCCGGCGAGGAAGGCAGCCTGCGCGTCACCGAAACCGTCGTCGCGCGGCTGGCCTCGGCGATCGCCGCCGAGCGGGCACCCGGCGGGGTGCGGGTTTCGGCCGTCGCGGTCGAGGACGACGCCGTGCAGGTGCTGGTGTCGGTCCGCTTCGGCGTCGCCGCCGACGCGGCCGCCGAAGCGCTGCGGCGGGAGATCACCGCGGAGCTGTCCCGCCAGCTCGGCGTCGCCACGACGGTGAACGTGCACGTCGTGGACGTCCACCCCGGCTAGCCGTTCCCCCGATCGGGGGAACTTGCGTGAGGATTGCGCCTTCGCGGGCATCGTACCGGCGAGAGACCGCCGCGAGAGGAGCCCGAACGCATGCACCCGGAACGGACCGAAAGCCCCGGCACGGTGACCCCGCTCAACGAGGAGGGCACCGCCGGCCGCACCACGATCTCGTCGGTCGTCGTGCAGAAGGTGGCCGGCCTGGCCACCCGCGAGGTCGCCGGGGTGCACGCCCTGGGCGGCGGCGGGGTGTCGCGCGCGCTCGGCGCCCTGCGCGAACGCATCCCCGGCTCCGGCACGGTCACGACCGCCGGCGTCGCGGTGGAGGTCGGCGAAAAGCAGACGGCGATCGACCTCGACGTCGTCGTCGAGTACGGCGCGCGCATCGCCGACGTCGCCCGCGCGGTGCGGCGCAACGTGATCACCGCGGTCGAGCAGATCACCGGCCTCGAGGTGATCGAGGTGAACATCTCCGTCAACGACATCCACCTGCCGGGCGAGGAAGAACCCGAATCGACGCGGGTGGAATGACCGGACGCGACACGGGCGACGCGGCGGGCCGGGCGGCCTTCCGCGCGTTCGTGCGCGCGCACCACCCGGACGTGGGCGGCGATCCGGCGGAGTTCGCGGCCGGGCTGGCCCGGTTCCGGGCCGGGGAACCGGCCACCACGGAGTCCGAAGTGGACGACCGGCGGTACGACGCTCCGGTGAGCTTCGTCGCCCGCCGTCGTCGGCTCGCCGGCGCCCTGGCGAGGTTCCGCCGCCGTCGCCGCCCGCCCCGCGTGCGCTGACGGCGCCCCGCTTTTCCTGTTTCGAGCCGTCCAAGGAGGACATGTGAACGCAACGCAGACCGGGCTCCTGGCCGGGCTGATCCTCGGCCTGGCCGCGACCCAGGGGTTCACCGCGTTCCTGGTGACCCTGGCCGTCGGCATCATCGGCCTGGTCGCCGGCCGGGTCCTCGACGGCGAGCTCGACCTCGGCGAGCTCTTCGGCAAGGGCCGCGACAAGTGAGCCGCGTCCTGGACGTCCCGCGCGAGCTCGCCGAACCGGCCGAGCGCGGCACCCTCACCGTCGGGCACGCCGTGGTGCGCAAGGTCGCCCAGCACGCCGCCGACCAGGTCCCGGGCACCACCCGGGACGGCAAGAAGGGCGCCAAGGCCAAGGTCGGCGGTCTCGACAACGACGTCGACCTCGCACTCGACCTCGCGCTGCAGTACCCGGCGCCGGTGCGGACGGTCGTCGACGTCGTGCGGGAGAAGGTGACCGACGAGGTCGAGCTGCTCACCGGCTACCACGTGCGGACCCTGGCCGTGACGGTGTCCGCGCTCCTGCCGGACGTGCCGCCGAGGGTGCGGTAGCCGTGCGCCCGCTCGTCCGCCTGCTGTCCACCCTGCTCGCCCTGGCCTTCGCGGCCGCCGGCGCGCTGCTCGCGCTCGAAGTCGGCTGGCACTGGTGGCGTCCCGGTGCGGGCCCGCTGCTGGTGCCGTGGCCGCGCTGGCAGGCCGAGCTGGCGTCGCTGGGCTGGGACGCCTACGCGGTCCGCGTCGGCGCCGGCGTGGTCGCCGCCGCCGGCCTGGTCCTGCTGCTCTGCGCGCTGGCCGCCGGGAGCCGCGCGATCCGGCTCACCGACCCGGCGAACGACGTGAGCGTCTCGACGTCGCCGCGCTCGCTGGCCCGGCTGGTCGGGCTCGCCGTGCGCGCGCAGGACAACGTCGCCGGCGCGACGGTCACCGCGAGCGCCCGCCGCGTCCGCGTCCGGGCGAAGAGCACCCTCGAAACCGAGGGCGAGCTGCGGCCGCGCCTGCTGGCGACGGTGTCCGCGCTGCTCGACGACGTCCCGCTCGTGCGACGGCCGAAGGTCTCGGTCGTCGTCGACTCCCCCAAGGACCGCCGATGACCAAATCAGCCGCCGCGAAGGCGCTTTCCCGGTCGTACACGGGCGAACGCACGCTCGCGTTCCTCGTCGGGCTGCTGGCCCTCGCCGGCGGGGCGCTCGCCCTGGTGGTCGGCTTCGGCGTGCTCGGCGAGTTCCGCGGCCGCCGCCCGCTGCTCGACCCGATGGCCCTCGACTGGCTCGGCGGCCACGCCACGCCCGCCCGGATCGTCGCGATCGTGCTCGGCGTCCTGCTGCTCGTGCTCGGCCTGCGGGGGACGCTGCGCTCCCTGCGCCCGGAGCCGCGGCCCGACGTGGACCTCGACCGCACCGAGGGCGCGGAGCTCGTCGTCACCGCCGCCGCGATCTCCGGCGCGGTCCAGGCCGACGCGGAACAGCTCGACGGCGTGAGCCGGGCCCGGGTCCGCGCGGTCGGCTCGCGGACGTCTCCGGCGTTGCGCGTCACGCTGTGGCTGCACGAGGGCACCGACCTCAAGGGTGTCTGGGAAGACCTGGACGCGCGGGTCCTGACCAGGGCGCGCGAGTCGCTCGGCCTCGACGTCCTGCCCACCGCCGTCCGCCTCGAACTCGACACGAGCGCGGCGAAACGCGTGCGCTGAGCGGCGACTTTCCGCAGAATGCCCGCATGCCCCTACCGCTGCGGCCGCCGCTGAAGCCGATGCTCGCCAAGCCCGCGAAGGCCATCCCGGACTCCGGGGGCCTGCTGTTCGAGCCGAAGTGGGACGGCTTCCGCTGCATCGTCTTCAAGGACGGCGACGAGCTGTACCTGCAGTCCCGCGCGGAAAAGCCGTTGAACCGGTACTTCCCGGAAGCGGTCTCGCGGCTGCTGGAGATCCTGCCGCCGCGGGTCGTGCTGGACGGCGAGCTCGTCGTCGCGCGCGGCGGGCGGCTGAACTTCGACGCGCTCACCGAGCGGATCCACCCCGCGGAAAGCCGGATCACGCTGCTGGCGGCCGAGCAGCCCGCCGAGTTCGTCGCCTTCGACGTGCTCGCGCTCGACGACGAGTCCCTCCTGGACGAGCCGACGTCGGCCCGGCGTGAGCGGCTCGTCGAGCTGGCCGGCGACCGGTTCCCGCTCACCCCGGCGACCACCGACGCGGCCACCGCGCGGCACTGGTTCGAGCTGTTCGAGGGCGCGGGCCTCGACGGCGTCATCGGCAAGCCCCTGGACGAGCCGTACACGCCGGGCAAGCGCGTCCTGCACAAGTACAAGCACCTGCGCACCGCCGACTGCGTCCTGGCCGGGCTGCGCTGGCACGTCGACGGCGGGCCCGGCGAACTCGTCGGGTCGTTCCTGCTCGGACTCCACGACGAAAAGGGCGTGCTGCACCACGTCGGCACCGTCGGGTCGTTCCCCAAGGACCGCCGCCGCGAACTCGCCGAAGAGCTCGCGCCGCTGGTCACCGACGGCGAGGACCACCCGTGGGGCGGTCGCGCGCAGGGCGAAGGCCAGCGCATCCCCGGCGGCATCACCCGCTGGCGCGCGACCGAGCACGAATGGGTGCCGCTGCGGCCCGAGCGCGTCGTCGAAGTCGCCTACGAGAACACCGAAGGCGGGATGCCGTCGCGGTTCCGGCACAACGCGCGGTTCAAGCGGTGGCGCCCCGACCGCGAGCCCGCGTCGTGCGACTACACGCAGCTGGAGGAACCGGCCCGCTACGACCTCGACGCCGTGTTCCGCGGCCAGGTCGTGCGGACCCGCTAACCCGCGTCCCACACCGGCCGTGCGAAGCTCGGCGGTGCAATGCCTGTGATCGACGTGAGGACCTCGCCCGTGCGCCGCCGCCGTTCCCGTCTCCTGGTCGCGCTGCTCGCCCTGGCCTCCGCCGCGGGCTGCGCCGCGGGGCCGTCGGTCCGGCCGGCCCTGGTCGAGAACGACGGCAAGACGACGGCCGCCTCGCCGAGCGGCACGCCCGCCGTGCCGCTGCCCCCGCTGGGCGAACCGCAGTCGCCGACGCTGCGGTGGGCCGACTGCGACGACGACACCCGGCAGCGGATCGGCACCCCCGCCGTCCCGGACACGCTGCACTTCACGTGCGCCCGGGTCACCGCGCCGCTCGACGCGCCCGGCGAGGCCCGGCGCTCGGTGGTGCGGCTGCTGGCGCTGAAGGTCGGGTCCGGGCCGGTGCCGCTGGTCGTGGTCAACGACGTCGACGGCGAACCCGGCACGGTCTACGCCGCGCGGCTGGCGGCGACGCTGCCGCCGGCGTTCCTGGAGAAGTTCTCGCTGATCGGCCTCGACCGGCGCGGCACCGGGCTCTCCGGCGCCGTCCAGTGCGTGCCCCCCGAGATCCGGCACGACCTGATCGACGCCGACCCGGCCCAGGGCGACCTGCAGGACGTGCTGGACGCCGCGCGCAAGGCCGGGCAGCAGTGCGCGATCGAGCTGGATGACTCCCAGACCGCGCTGGACAGCTGGCGCACCGCCGGCGACCTCGACGAACTGCGCAAGCAGCTGGGCATGGAACGGCTGACCGCGCTCGGCCGCGGCGACGGCTCGAAGGTCCTCGCCGAGTACGCGGTGCGCTTCCCCGGGCAGGTCGGCCGGATGGTGCTCGACGGCGTCCCCGACCCGGGCGCGGACACCGCCGCGGTGCTGGACGCGGTCGCCGCCGGCGCCCAGTCCACGTTGGACGCCTTCGCCACGGACTGCGCCGCGCGCAAGTGCACCCTCGGCGACCCGAAAGCCGCCCTGGCCACGCTCACCGGGCAGCTGCGGCAGAACATCGCGCCGTTGACCGACGACGGCGTCGCGTTCGGGCCGGGGGTGGCGATGTTCGCCGTCTACTCGGGACTGGCGCAGCGGTCGCGGTGGCCGGAGCTGGCCGACGCGATCGCGGCGGCGCGCTCGGGGAACATCGCGCCGCTGGCGGCGTTCGCCACGCCGGCGCTGCACGACTCGCGCGCGCAGCCGTCCCGGCTCGACGCCACGATCGCGACCCGCTGCAACGACAGCCAGACGCGGCTCTCGGCGGATCAGCTCGACCAGGTCGTGGCCGGGATGCGGGCGAAGTACCCGCAGTTCGGCGCGGTCGTCGCCCAGCAGCTGGCCTGGTGCGGGCCGTGGCCGGTGCGGACCGAGCCGCTGCCGCCGGCGGGCGGGCCGGGCGCCCCGCCGATCCTGGTCGCGGCCACCGCGGCCGACCCGGTGACGCCCCAGCTCGGCAGCACCCGCGCGGCCGACCAGATGCCGTCCGCGGTGACGATCACGTGGCAGGGCGCGGGCCACGGCGCGGTGGGCACGTCCCCGTGCGTCACCGACGCGACCCGCGCGTTCCTGATCGACGGCAAGATCCCCGCCGACGGCACCCTCTGCCCCGCGTAACTCGCGTGTTCAGAGCCGGAACTCGCGTGATCGGAGCCGTAACTCGCGAGATCCGACTTCAATCACGCGAGTCACGTGCTCGATCACGCGAGTTACGGGTTACTGGCGGTAGGACTCGACCTCGGAGACCGGGCGGGCCGTGGCTTCGTCCGGGTTCTCGTGGAACTCCGTTTTCGCGCGCCGCTGCCGGAGCAGGTCCCAGCACTGGTCGAGCTGCTGCTCGACCGTGGTGAGGCGATCCTTGTCGCCGCCGCTCAGCCCGACGCCGACCGAACGCGACCGGAGCTCGTGCTCCTCCGCGATCAGCTCGTCGATCCGGCCCAGGATTTCGCCGTCGGCCATGAGTTCCTCCTCGTACGGTTGCTCGGTGCAGACGCTACCCCGGCCCCGGGAATTCCCGCCGCACCCACTTCGTTGACCAGGGCATGAGCACCGTTGAGCTGACTGCCGAGAACTTCGACCAGACGGTAAACGACAACGAGTTCGTCCTGATCGACTTCTGGGCGAGCTGGTGCGGCCCGTGTCGTCAGTTCGCGCCGGTCTACGAAAAGGCCTCCGAGAAGCACGATGACCTCGTGTTCGCGAGCGTCGACACCGAAGCGCAGCAGCAGCTCGCCGCCGCCTTCGACGTCCGCTCCATCCCGACGCTGGCCATCATCCGCGACAAGACGCTGATCTACGCCCAGCCGGGCGCGCTGCCCGAGCCCGCCCTCGAAGAGCTCATCAAGCAGGCTCGCGAGGTCGACATGGACGAGGTCAAGCGCAAGGCCGCCGAAGCCGAGGCCGAGGCCGAACAGGCCTGACCTACCTGCCGTTAAGGCCACCTTACGGGCGTCTGACGCCCGTAAGGTGGCCTTAACGGCATTTCAGGAGCGGGTGGCGAGCCCGCGCAGGAAGAACGCCAGGTTGGCCGGACGCTCGGCCAGCCGGCGCATGAAGTAGCCGTACCACTCGTCGCCGTAGGGCACGTAGACGCGCATCCGCGACCCGCCGGCCGCGATCCGCCCCTGCTCCTCCGGCCGGATGCCGTAGAGCATCTGGAACTCGTGGTCGTCGTCCCGGCGCTCGTTCTCGATCACCAGCGCGGCGGCGATCTCGATCATCCGCGGATCGTGCGACGCCACCATCGGATACCCGGACCCCGCCATCAGCACGCGCAGGCAGCGGACGTAGGACTTGTCCACTTCGGACTTCTCCTGGAACGCCACCGACTCCGGCTCGGCGTACGCGCCCTTGCACAGCCGCACGCGCGAGCCCGGCCCGGACAGCTCCCGGCAGTCCTGCTCGGTGCGCCGCAGGTACGCCTGCAGCACCGCGCCCACCCACGGGTACTCGCCGCGCAGCTCACGCAGGATGCCGAGCGTCGAGTCCGTGGTGGTGTGGTCCTCCATGTCGAGCGTCACGGTGGCCCCGACCGCCTCGGCCGCCGCGCAGATCTTCCGCGCGTTCTCCAAGGCGACGTCCTCGCCGTTCGACGGCAGGAACTGCCCCACCGCCGACAGCTTCACGGACACGTCCGCCCCCGAAGCGAGCCCTTCCGAGGCCAAGGCCGAGAGCACTGCCTCGTAGGCCGCCACCGTCGACGCGGCCTGCGCGGCGTCGGTGGTGTCCTCGCCCAGGTGGTCGAGGGTGATCCGCCGGCCGTCCGCGGCCAGTTCCCTGGCCACGCGGACGGCGTCGGCGGTCTCGGACCCGGCGACGAACCGGCGCACCACGGATCGCGTGGCGGGCACCGCTTCGACGAGCCGCCGGATGCCCTTCGAGCGGGCGGCGGCGAGCAACGGAGCGCGCAACATGACGGACCTCCTCAGCCCTGGTGCGGGTAGCGGACGCTGGTCGGCGGGACGAACGTCTCCTTGATCGAGCGCGGGCTGGTCCAGCGCTGCAGGTTGAAGATCGAGCCGGCCTTGTCGTTGGTGCCCGAGGCCCGCGCGCCGCCGAACGGCTGCTGGCCGACGACGGCCCCGGTCGGCTTGTCGTTGACGTAGAAGTTGCCCGCGGCGAACCGCAGCGCCTCGGACGCCTTCGCCACGGCCGTGCGGTCGTTGGCGATGATCGCGCCGGTCAGCGCATAGGACGCCGTCTCGTCGACCAGCTTCAGCACCGCGTCGAAGTCGCCGTCTTCGTAGACGTGCACCGACAGGATCGGGCCGAAGTACTCGGTCGAGAAGATCTCGTGCTTCGGGTTGTCCGAGACGAGGATCGTCGGCTGGACGAAGAAGCCGTCTTCGTCGTCGGCGGTGCCCCCGGTGAGGACCTCCACCGAAGCGTCGCCCTTGACGCGGTCGAACAGCTCCGCGTGCTTGGTGAACGCGCGCCGGTCGATCACCGCGCCGCCGAAGTGCGACAGGTCGGTGACGTCGCCGTAGGACAGCGCCTCGGTCTCCGCGACGAGACCGTCCTTGACCTGGTTCCAGACGCTGCGCGGGACGTACGCGCGCGAAGCGGCGGAGCACTTCTGGCCCTGGTACTCGAAAGCGCCGCGGACGAGCGCGGTGCGCAGGACGTCGACGTCGGCGGACGGGTGCGCGAGCACGAAGTCCTTGCCGCCGGTCTCGCCGACCAGCCGCGGGTAGGAGCGGTACCCGGCGATGTTCGCGCCGACCGTGCCCCACAGGTGCTGGAACGTCGCGGTCGAGCCGGTGAAGTGGATGCCGGCCAGGTCGCGGTGGGTCAGGGCGACCTCGGAGACGGCCTTGCCGTCGCCCGGCAGCAGGTTGATGACGCCCGGCGGCATGCCCGCCTCTTCGAGCAGCCGCATGGTGAGGTGCGCGGCGAACGACTGCGTCGGCGACGGCTTCCACAGCACGGTGTTGCCCATCAGCGCGGGCGCGGTCGGCAGGTTGCCGGCGATCGCGGTGAAGTTGAACGGCGTGATCGCGTAGACGAAGCCTTCGAGGGGCCGGTGCTCCAGGCGGTTCCACACGCCCGGCGAGCTGATCGGCTGCTCGGTGAGGACGCGGCGGCCGAACTCGACGTTGAAGCGCCAGAAGTCGGCGAGCTCGCAGGCGGCGTCGATCTCGGCCTGGGTCGCGGTCTTGGACTGGCCGAGCATGGTGGCGGCGTTGAGCGTGGCGCGCCACGGGCCGGTCAGCAGGTCGGCGGCGCGCAGCAGGATCGCGGCGCGGTCGTCGTAGGACAGCGCACGCCACTCCGGAGCGGCCTTCGCGGCGGCGGCGATGGCGTCGGTCGCGTCCTGCTGCGTCGCGCTGTGGATGGTGCCCAGCACGTGACGGTGGTTGTGCGGCTGGACGACCTCGATTTTCTCGCCGCCGCCGGGACGCTGCTCGCCCCCGACGGTGACCGTGAGGTCGACGGGTTCCGCCTGGCCCAGCCGCTTGAGCGCACCCTCGAGTTCCGCGCGCTCAGCGCTGCCCGGCGCATACGTCAGCACCGGCTCGTTCTTCGGGGCGGGGGTCTGGGTCACGGCGTCCACGGCGGCTCCTCTGCCTTTCCTGCTGCGTCTGGATGCCCCGAACGGTAACCCCGGACACGTCGTGGCGGGTTGTCCAACCGGCTAAAATCGCCCGTATGATCTTGGCTGATCGGATAACCCCGAGGTGACCTCGCTGCGACACGTGCTCGCGACGCTCGGAGAGCCGCTCGTCGAGGTCGTCGTGGCCCCGCACGGCCTCGGCGTCCCGGTCGGCGACGTCGTGATCCTCGACCCCGAAGACCCCTTGGAAGCCGGCCCGGGCGACCTGGTGCTGGTGATCGGCGCGCGCGGCCGGGCGGCGGCGCCCGCGATCCGCGCGGCCGGGCGCGGCGGGGCGGCCGCGGTGGCGGTCAAGGGCGCGACGGGCGCCGACGTCGCCGCCGACGCGGGCATCGCGCTGCTCACGGTCGGTGCCGAGGCGCGCTGGGAGCAGGTGGAGTCGCTGGCGCGCGGGGTCGTCGAGGCGGCGCGCGCGGGGGGCGAAGCGGCCAGCGGCGAGGTGCTCGGCGACCTGTTCGCCCTGGCCCAGACGATCGCGACGCTCACCGGCGGCCTGGTCAGCATCGAGGACACGGCGAACCGCGTCCTCGCGTACTCCCGCGCGGGCGACGAGGTCGACGAGCTGCGGCGGCTGTCGATCCTCGGCCGCGAAGGCCCCGAACGCTACCTCGCGATGTTGCGCGAATGGGGCGTCTACCAGCGGCTTCGCGCCGGCGAAGGGATCGTCCGGATCGACGAGCGGCCCGAGCTGGGCATCCGCCGGCGCATCGCGGCGGGCATCCACGCGGGCAAGCAGCCGCTCGGCACGATCTGGGTCCAGGAGGGCGCCCAGCCGCTCACCGAACGCGCCGAGACGGCCCTGCTCGGCGCGAGCCGCACCCTCGCGCCGCAGCTGATCCGCGCCCGCACGCTGCCCAGCCCCGAGCTGCGGCTGCGGGAAGACCTCCTCGCGAGCCTGCTGGAAGGGCGGCTGGACGCGGAGTCCGTCGCGGACGACATCGGCGCGGACCCCGCCCGGCCGGCGCAGGTGCTCGCGTTTTCCTTGGAGCGATCGGACAACCGGCAGCTGCGCCGCGCCGAACTGGTGCACCTGATCGCCGTCCACACGGCGGCCTACCGGCGCAGCGCGCTGGTGAGCGTGATCGGCGGCCGCGTCTACGCGCTGCTGCCGGACCTGCCCGAGCACTCGGATGCGGCGGTGCTGGCGCTGGCCAAGGAGATCGTCGGCACGGCGCGGCGGCACCTGGACGTCCCGGTGCGGGCGGCGCTCGGCGGCGTCGTGCCGCGGCTGTCGGACGCGGCCGCGTCCCGGGGCGACGCCGACCGCGTCCTGGCGGCGATGGTCCGCGGGCACTGGCCGGCCGACGTCGCCTCGCTGGCCGACGTCCGCGCGGAGGTGCTGCTGTCGGAGGTGCTGGCGTTCCTGGGCGGGCAGCCCCGCATCCGCGACCCGCGGCTGACGTCGCTGGTGGAGCACGACACCGAGCACGGCGGGATCCTGGTCCCGGCGGTGCTGGCGTGGCTAGACGCGTTCGGCGACGTCCGCGCGGCGGCCCGGCTCCTGAACATCCACCCCAACACGGTCCGCTACCGCGTCCGGCGCGCCGCCGAAGTGTCCGGAGTGGACTTCGCCGACCCGGCCCAGCGGATCCTCACTCAGCTGCAGCTGCGGCTCTGACCCTGCTAGCTTCGCCACCGTGGATCTCTTCTCGCGCACGTGGGCGGCGTTGCGCGCCGCCGTCGCCGCCCTTCCCGACGAAGACTTCGCGAAGCCGTCCGGCTGCCGGGGGTGGCTGGTCCGGGACCTGGTGTGCCACCTGGTGATCGACGCGCAGGACGTCCTGATCACGCTGGTGACCCCGGCGTCTTCGGCGGTGACGCACGACGCGGTGACTTACTGGGCAGTGTCTTCCGAGCCGCCTTCGGGCGACGACCCCCTGGACGCCCTGATCGTCCGCCTGGCGGCGGCGTACGAAGACCCGGCGCTGCTGAAGTTCCACCTCGACGACGTGGGCGCGGCGGCGAGCCGCGCGGCCGACCTGGCGGACCCGGGCATGCGGGTGTCGACGCAGGAGATGGTCCTGACGGCGGGCGACTACCTGTCGGCGTACGTGCTGGAGTGGACGCTGCACCACCTGGACCTGGTGTCTTCGGTTCCGGGACCGCCGGCCGAAGGGCTGGCGCGGACGCGGGAGATGCTGGAGAAGATCGCCGGGACGGCGTTCCCGGCGTCGTTCGCGGACGAGGACGTGCTGCTGGTGACGACGGGCCGCCGCGCCCCCACGGACGCCGAGCGCGAGGCACTGGGCGGGCTGGCCGCGCGGCTGCCGTTCGTGCTCGGGTGAGGCAGGGCGCCCTGCCTCACCCGGCTCACGTCACACCTGCACCAGGCTGAACCGGCGGCGTTCCACGTCGATGGACTCGATGCGGACCGTCACCCGGCTGCCCGGCCCGGGCGCGGCTCCGGTCACCCACAGGCCGTGGACACCGGGCGCGACCTCGACGAACGCGCCGAACGGGACCACCCGGGCCACGACGCCGTCGAGCACCCCGCCCTCGGCGTGGGCCGCGACGAACTCCTGCCACTGGGACATGCGATTCACCTCCTTCCCGCGCACGTTCCGATGACGGAAAACGTGCGGGAGGCGGCGGGCCACGGGCCCGCCCGGAGGTCACGGCTCAGCCGGGTACCCCGTCTGCTCACGGCTCGAGGCCGACCCGGCAGTCACGGGAAAACCATAGCGGAAAAGGCCATCGGTAATATTCCGACGTGGTACCAGTGCAATTCGAGATCCACTCACGAAATGGGGGCGCGAAGCTCCGTGAGTTCGGCCAGCGCGGCGAAAGAATCGAGCCGCGCGGATTGGTCGTAGGCGGCCGTCGTGGCGAGGACTTCGTCGGCACCCGCGGCCTCGACGAGCGCCCTCAGCCGGTCTTCCACTTCGGCCGGCGTGCCCGAAATCTGGCCGTCCAGAGTGTCCTCGAGACGCCTGCGCTCGCGGTCGGTCATCGGCAGGGCCAGGACCTCCGCGGGCAGCGACAACGGCGGGAAGACGCCATGGGAGCGCGAATACACCGTCGCCCAGGCCTCCGAGACGAGCAGGCGGCGCGCGTCGGCCGCCGAGTCCGCGACGGCGATCGCGGACGACACGACGACGTACGGCTCCCGGGCCCACCCGGACGGCCGGAACCCGTCGCGATAGCGCGTCACGGCTTCGGCCAGGGCGCGTTCGCCGCGAACGGGCGCGATCACCAGCGGCAGCCCGAGCTCGGCGGCGAGGTCGGCGCCGGACCCGGTGGCCAGCAGGAACGGCGGCACGCGCAGCCCCTCGGCGGGGTAGGCGTGGACGCCCGGATGGCCGTGTTCGCCGGTGAAGAACCCGAGCAGCTCCCGGACCTGCGCGCCGAAGTCGTCGGCGGCTTCCTTGCCGTGACCCAGCGCCTCGCGCACGCCGGCGGTGAAGCCGACCGACCGGCCGAGCCCCATGTCGATCCGGCCCGGGTACAGCGCTTCGAGGACACCGAACTGCTCGGCGACGACCAGCGGCCGGTGGTTCGGCAGCATGACGCCCCCGGTGCCGACCCGGATCCGGCTCGTCGCGGCCGCGACGGCGGCGGCCAGCACGGTCGGCGCGGACCCGGCGACCCCGGGCACGCTGTGGTGCTCGGAGACCCAGAACCGGTGGTAGCCCAGCCGTTCAACGTCGGCGGCGAACGCGACGGTGTCCCTCAGCGCCCGCGCGGTCCCGCCGTCACGCCGCACCGGCGAGCGGTCGAGCACGGAGATCCTCACCCCGGGTGCAACGCCCGGCGCGGGCCGGGATTCCCGTCAGGGGCGCCAGCGCTCGCTGTAGTCCGGGTGATCGGCGTAGGGCAGGGCCAGCAGGCGCAGCGTGAGACACCAGTTGGAGCCGGCCTCGTCGGCGGGCACGTGGCAGGTCTCACACCAGTATTCGCTGCCGTAGAGCGGAAAGCCGGGCACCTTCTCCGACACCGTGGTGCGGTGCGCGAGCAGGATCCGCCGGGTCGCCTCGATCTCGTTGATCATCTGGTTGACCGCGTCCAGATCCAGGTCGGTCAGCCCGCGGATCTTCTGCTCCACGGCGACCTTCGTCTCACCGCGGTTCATGGCGTCACCGGCCTTGGCCTTGTTGACGGCCTGCATGATCATCGCCTGCCGCGCACCCACGCGCGCGGCGAGGAAAGCGATCAGGTCGTCCACTGAGGGCCTCCCTCGAACTCGCCCCAGGACATGTCTCCGGGGAGTCGTCGATCCGGGACCGCACGTTACGCCGTTGGAGCCGGTGGTCGAGACCACCGAGGCGGCCGTACGCCATTTGTGACCCGAAAGGCGACAGCGGGGAGTGAGGTGATCACTCCGCGTTTTCCGGGGTCGGGTTTCGATTCAGCCTTTGACGAGTTTTCGACCACGGAAGTGGCAGGCGGCACGGTTGTGGCTTTGATTACATTCGGTATCGATCGAGGGGATTCCGGTGCCGCTGAGTAACACCGGGCCCGGCCGCGGCGTCTGTCCCGGGCACAAGAGTCACGGAGGCAGCCATGTCCGTTCCCGTCCCGCCCGGCCCGCAGGTGCCGTATCTTCCACCGGTCCCCGCCCGGCCGACGCGCCGGAAGTGGCCGTGGGTGGTCGGCGCGGCGCTCGTGATCCCCGCTCTCGTGGTGGGCGTCGTCCTCGCGATCGCCGTCGGCAAGGCGTCTTCGAGCCCGTGCCTGGACAAGACCCAGGAAGCCCCCTGCTTCGGCCCCGGCGGGACCTGGGTCTCCGCCGACGGCGGGGTCCGGCCTCGCGACGCCGCCGTACCCGCCACCACCAGCCCCTCGATTCCGGCCCTCGTCGCGCCGACCACCAGCGAGCCCGTCCTGCCCGAACCCACGGCGAAGGACTACTCCGTCGACCTGGCGGTCGTCTCCAAGCAGTGCTTCGGCTCGGCCGGCTGCAACGTCGTCGTCGAACCGAAGCTGGCCTTCCTCGGTGCGAGCACCCTGCTCTGGGAGTGCGACATCACCTACAGCATCTCGGGAGACAGCTCAGGGGAGCTGATCGAGACCGCCTACTCGCAAGGCGGCTCCTCCTACCGCGTCGACCGCACCGTCATGAGCACCAAGAACACCAAGGTCGCACCCAAGGCGAGCGTGACGGCGGTCAGCTGCCGCAAGCCGTGACGTCACTCCTCCGGCCGCGCCTTGCTGGGCTGGACCCGCTTCGGCTCCCCCGGCATCTTCGGATAGTCCGGCGGATACGGCATGTCCCCCAGCCCGTGGTCGCGCAGGTCGCGCTCGTACCACTCCAGTGCCTTCTCCAGGCCGAACGCCTCCGCGTCCATCGCCTCGTGCAGGTCGCCGTGGGACGCCAAGAATGCCGGGATCGTCAGCACGTCGAAGTCGTCCGCGTCTACCTCCGGGAGCAGGTCCCACGTCACCGGCGTCGACACCGTGGCGCGCGGGGTGCCGCGGACCGACCAGCTCGACGCCACCGTGCGGTCGCGCGCCGCCTGGTTGTAGTCCAGGAACACGCGGCCGCCGCGCTCCTCCTTCCACCACGCGATCGTCGCCTTCTCCGGGATGCGCCGCTCGACCTCGCGGCCCAGCGCGATCACCGCGTGGCGGACCTCGACGAAGTCCCACTCCGGCCGGATCCGGACCAGCACGTGCACCCCGCGGCCGCCGGAGGTCTTCGGGTAGCCCGTCAGCCCCGCGTCCGCCAGCACCTCGCGGACCACCTGCGCGACCTCGACCGCGTCGGCGAACCCCGCCCGGTCCGGCGGGTCGACGTCGATGCGCAGCTCGTCCGGGTGGTCCACGTCGGCGCGGCGGACCGGCCACGGGTGGAAGTCGAACGTGCCCAGGTTGGCCGCCCACGCGAAGACGGCCGGCTCCGTCGGGCACACCTCGGCGGCCTTGCGGCCCGACGGGAAGGTGATCTCGGCGGTCTCGAGCCAGTCCGGCGCCCCCTTGGGCACGCGCTTGGCGTAGAACCACTCGCCCTCGACGCCGTCGACGTAGCGCTTCAGCGTGGTCGGGCGCTCGCCGATCGCGCGCAGCAGCGGCCCGCCGACGGCGATGTAGTGCTCGACGACCTGCCGCTTGGTGATGCCGCGCTGGGGGAAGTACACCTTGTCCGGGCTCGAGACGCGGACGGTGCGCCCGCCCACCTCGTACTCGACCGGGTCACCGTGCTTGGGCATGCGGCCACGCTAGCGGTGATCGCCCTGCCCGGCGCTCGCGAAATGCCCGGCGGCTCCTGGCCCCAAAGGTCTTGAATGAGTCATTCAAGACCTCCGGTGACCTGAATGACTCATTCAAGACGTCCGGCGAGGGGCACCGGACGTGGCGAAGGCCCGTGGAGGACCGCCGGTAGGATCGAACAGGTGTCCGGCCGCACCAAGCTGATCGTCGCGCTCGCCGTGGTCGCCCTCTTCGTGGCCGCCGCGGTGCTGCTGCCGCTCCCCGGGCCCGCCGAGCTCCGGGCCTGGGCCGCCGCCACCGGGCCCGCCACCCCGCTCGTGCTGTTCGTCGCGTACTCGCTGCTCACCGTCGCGCCGATCCCGCGCACCGTCTTCAACCTGGCCGCCGGCCTGCTGGTCGGCACCACGGCCGGGATCGCCATCGGCCTGGCCGCCACCACCATCGCGGCCGGCCTGTCCTTCGGCCTGGCCCGGCTGCTCGGCCGCGACCTGGTCACCCGGCACCTGCACCGGTCCGCCGTCCGGACGGTCAACGACCGGCTCTCCGACGGCGGCGTCCTCGCGATCACCTCGCTGCGGCTCATCCCGGTGGTGCCGTTCGCGCCGTTCAGCTACCTCTGCGGCGTGTCGTCCGTGCGGCCGGTCCCGTACCTGGCCGGTACGCTGCTCGGGAGCGTGCCCGGCACCGTCGCCGTGGTCGTCCTCGGCGACGCCCTGACCGGCGACACGCCGCCCGTGCTGCTCGCCTGCTACGGCGCGTTCGCGCTGGCCGGGGCGATCGGGCTGGTCAGGGTGTTCCGGAAACGGGCCCCGGCGGCGCCGGTACCCGAACCGGAGCCCGCCGGACCGGCTGGCTGACGCGAACAGCACAAGGCCGACCGCTACACTCGATCGGGTGCGCGAACCGGAAACGCGCTGAGCAGGGCCACCATCACCGGGAATTTCGTCAGGAGCAGTCGCCATCGACACCGGTCAGCTGATCGCCGGGCACTATCGCCTCGTCGAGCACATTGGTAGCGGTGCCATGGGAGTCGTGTGGCGCGCGACCGATGTGCGCCTCGAGCGCGACGTCGCGATCAAGCAGATCCTCCCCCAGCCGGGCGTCTCCGAGACCGAGCGCGACAACATGCGCCAGCGCGCCATGCGCGAGGCGAAGAACGCGGCCCGGTTCCAGCACCCGAACGCGATCGTGGTGTTCGACATCGCCGAGCACAACGGCGACCCGTGCCTGGTGATGGAGTACCTGAACGGGCCCAGCCTCTCCACGATCCTCTCCGAAGAGGGCACGCTCCCGCTCGGCCGGATCGCCCGCATCGGCGAGCAGGTGGCCTCCGCGCTGGTGGCCGCGCACCGCGCCGGGATCGTCCACCGCGACGTCAAGCCGGGCAACATCCTCATCGACGAGACCGGCACCGCGAAGATCACCGACTTCGGCATCTCGCGCGCGGCCGGCGACATGACGCTCACGGCCACCGGCCTGATCGGCGGCACCCCCGCCTACCTGGCGCCCGAGCTGGCCCGCGGCGCCGACCCGGTGCCCAGCTCCGACGTCTTCGCCCTCGGCGCGACCCTCTACCAGGCGATCGAGGGCACCACGCCGTACGGCAACACCACCAACCAGCTCGCGCTGCTCTACGCGGCGGCGAACGGCCAGATCAACCCGCCGGTGCAGGCGGGCGCGGCCACCGCGCTGCTGATGAGCCTGCTGCGCAGCGAGCCGGGCGAGCGGCCCAGCATGGCCGAGGCCCGCGAGCGGCTGGCCGCGCTGGCCCGCACCGAACCCGGCGGCATGTCGGCGTCCCCGCCGCTGCTCTCGGGCAACTCGGGCCGCAAGCCCGCCGCGCCCGCCGAGAGCGGCGACCGCCCGCCGTGGCAGCGCACTGACCAGCCGGCACCGTCGTCGCCGCCGGTCGGCACGCCGGTGCCCGCGAACAAGGCGCCGTCGAACCCGCCGCGCCCGACGGCGGCGTTCATGCCGATGCGGTCCCCGGCCGCACCGCCGAACACCCCGCCCAGACCGATGCCCGCGGCCACGCCGTCGGCCAGGGCCCCGCAGTACTCGTCGAACGCCTCGAAGCCGGACAACAAGCGCAAGTACGCGCTGGTCGCCGGGGGCGGCGCCGCGGTCGTCGTGGTCGCGGTCATCGTGTTCCTGGTGCTCAACTCCGGGGGCGGCGGCGGTACGGGCGGCAACACCAACGCCCAGTCCCCGGACCAGCCCACCGCCGGGCAGTCGAGCCCGAAGACCAGCCGCTCGGACGACGCCCCCGCCTCCGCCCAGCTGGGCCAGACGCCGTCCGAAGGCAAGATCACGGACTACGGCCAGGCGGGCCGGCTTCTCGTCGACAGCTACTACCCGAACCCGGGCGCCGGTTGGGGGTATTTGACGCCGGCCGCGCAGGCGGTCTACGGCTCGCAGGACGCGTACGTGGCCTACTGGGCAGGCCAGAAGGTCAACGGGTACAAGAAGGCCGTGGCCGAGGGCAGCGCGCCCGACGGCTCGCTGAAATTGACGATGGAGCTCAACGGCACCCGGCGCGCTTACCACATCGTGCTGATGAACGGGCAGCTGCTGATCGACAGCAACACCAAGCTCGACGCTAACCCCAACACCGGTCTCTGAGACTTAACGCGCCGCTGGTGGGCTGACGGGCGCGGATGGCCTACCGTGGAAGCATGGCCGACAACGGAGCTTCGCTGCCGGGCCAGAATCCTCGCTTCCACGAGGACCTGGTCGGCCTGGACCCGTACGACCCGGAGGCGCTCGCGTTCGCCGAGCACCTCGACCGGATCGAGCGATCCGGTCCCAACTACACGATCGAAGCGGCGTTGGACGGCGTGTCCGACTTCGCCGATTCCAGCAACCGCCTCGGCGGGCTCCGGTACTGGGTGTCGGCCCTGATCGTGGTCCTCATCGTGCTCGGCGTGATAGTCGCCGCATGGGACATCGTGGTGCACGCCCTGGCGTGGCTCGCGGCGTAACGTGGAGCGGGTGAAAGGTATGAAACCCGTTGTCGGCGCCACCCCGCGCGTCGTGAAGTCCGAGCAGGAATGGCGGGCGGAGCTGGGCCCCGAGGAGTACGCGGTGCTCCGCGAGGCCGGCACCGAACGGCCGTTCACCGGTGAGTACACCGACACCAAGACCACCGGCGTCTACGAGTGCCGCGCGTGCGGTGCCGAGCTCTTCCGCAGCGACACGAAGTTCGAGAGCCACTGCGGCTGGCCGTCGTTCTACGACCCCGCCGACTCCGACGCCGTCCTGCTGCGCGAAGACCGGGCCATGGGCATGAAGCGCATCGAGGTGCTCTGCGGCTCCTGCCACAGCCACCTCGGGCACGTCTTCGAGGGCGAGGGCTACGCGACCCCGACCGACCAGCGCTACTGCATCAACTCCATTTCGCTCAAACTGGTACCCCAGTCCTAAATCCTCCTTAAGCCGGCAACCCACCGCCCTTCCTCGAACGTAGTCTCCGCACACGGACGAGGGAGGGCGGCGTCATGACCGACACCTGGGGCATTTCCGGCCCGCTGTTCGCGGGCCTCTACCTGGGCCTGCTGCTTCTGCCCGCGGTCTACGCCGCGGTGCGGACCCGGCTGCTGCTGCACGGCCGCGCGGGCGGCGCGCCCGAGCTGGCCGAAGAACTGGCACTGCTGACCGGCGGGCGCACGCGCGCCGGCGAGTTCGTCGTCGCACGGCTGCTGGAACGCCAGACCATCCGGATGGACGGCACCGGCCGCGTCCACCGCGTCCGGGGCAGCGCGCCGGACGACCTGGGCCGCTCCGCGCTGGCGCGGATCAGCAAGACCGGCACCGTCGTCGAGTCCGTGCGCCGCGAGGTGCGCCACCACCCGGCGCTGGTCGGCCTGGAGAACGGGCTGATCGCGCGCGGCCTGCTCGTCGACGCCCGGAAAGTGCGGCTGACCTGGGTGTTCACCGCCGTCGCGTACTGGGCGCTGGTCGTGTTCGGCGTGGTCCGGCTGATCGCCGGCAGCTCGACCGGGCACCCCGTCGGCTTCCTGCTGGGTCTGCTGCTGCTGGGCCTGGTGGCGGCCATCTTCGTCACGACCCGCGCCGCGAACGCGCCCGAGGTCAAGGCCACCACCGCCGGACGCGCGGCCGCCCGTGAAGCCGAGCGCGCCGGCGTGCTGACCTCCGGCTCGGCGGGCGCGGTCGCGGCCGGCGGGTTCGACAGCCACCCCGACAAGGACGTCCGGCTGGCCGTCAGCCGGTCCACGGTGGTCGCGGCCACCCGCTCCTCCCACCGCCGCGGCCGGTGGGCGGCGGCCGGTGGCGGCGGGTTCGTCGGCTACTCCGGCGGCAGCTCGTGCAGCGGCGGCAGCTCCTGCGGCGGCGGTGGTGGGGGCGGCTGCGGAGGGGGTGGCGGCGGGGGCTGCGGCGGTTGAAACGCCGACGCGACCGCCTGCGTCTCACAGCTACGGTAACCGCAACTCACTGAGGGGAGACGGGCGATGGACGACCCGTGGGGCATCTCCGGACCGGATTTCGTGGTCCTCTACATCGCACTGCTCGGCGCGGTGCTGCTGATCCGGGTCATCGTGGCCGGCGTCGTCGCGAGCCGCGCGATGCGGGCGGACAACGAGCGGCCCGGCCCGCCGCCGACCGTCTACCAGCTCGCGTTCCTCGCGGGCGGTCCCGACCGGGCCACCGACGCGGCGATCGCGGCGCTGGTGGAACGCGGCCAGTTGCGCGTCAACAGCTACAAGCAGATCAGCCAGGCCGGGACGCGGCCGGTCGAGCCGCTGGAGCAGGCGGTCTTCGACGCGGCGCAGCTGAAGACGACCGCGACGCTGCGGGGATACGGACGCCGATCGGCGGCGATGCGCGCGCTGGAGGACGGCCTCGAGCAGCGGGGCCTGCTGGCCTCGGCGACCGCGAAGCGCCAGGCCCGCACGTTCGGGCTCGTCCTGCAGCTGGCCGTGCTGGTGCTCGGCGTCGTGCGGCTGGTCAACGGCATCTCGCTGGGCCGCCCGGTCGGCGTGCTGGTGTTCCTGGTGCTCATCGCGGCGGTGCTGACGCTCGTGGCGGCGGTCCGGCGGTCGAAGACCGGGGCCCGGCAGCCGTCGGCCGCGGGACACCGCCTGCTCGGCCAGGCGCGGTCCGCGGCGAGCGGCCCGGTCCCGGCCGGGATGCTGGCGGGCGGCATGCTGCTCGGCGGCGCCGCGGCCGCGGTCGCCCTCGGCGGCTGGGCGATGTACCCGGACGAGGAGCTGAGCGCGGCGCTGATGCCGCCCGCGGGCTCCTTCGGCGGCGGCGGTTCGTCGGGCGGGTCCTCGTGCTCGAGTTCGTCGTGCAGCAGTGGTTCGTCGTGCAGCAGCGGATCGTCCTGTGGCGGCGGTTCTTCGTGCGGCGGAGGGGGTTGCGGTGGGTGAGCTCGGCATCGGCATCGGCTGGCGGCACGAGCTCGACCTGTCCATCGCGCGCCTGCCCGGCGTCGACTGGGTGGAGGTGGTCGCCGAGAACCTGCACGCCGACCACCTCCCGGAAACGCTCGTGGCGCTGCGCAGGCGGGGCCTGCCGGTGCTGCCGCACGCCGTGTCCTTGTCGCTGGGCGGGGCCGAGCCCCTCGACACCGGGCGCGTCCAGCACCTCGCGGAGATCGCGCGGGCGCTGGACGCGCCGCTGGTCAGCGACCACGTGTGCTTCGTGCGCGCGGGCGGGCTCGACTCGGGTCACCTGATGCCGCTCCCCCGCACCCGCGAGGCGCTGGACGTGCTGGTGGCCAACGTCCGGCTGGCGCAGTCCATTGTGGACGTCCCGTTCGCGCTGGAGAACATCGCGGCGGTGCTGGAGTGGCCGTCCGCCGAGCTCACCGAAGAACAGTTCCTCACCGAGCTGACCGAGCGCACGGACTGCCGGCTGATCATCGACGTCGCGAACCTGTACGCCAACGCCCGCAACATCGGCACCGACCCGGAGGCGTTCCTCGACGGCATCCCGTGGGAGCGGCTGGCGTACGTGCACATGGCGGGCGGCATCGAGCGCGACGGCGTCTACCACGACACCCACGCGCACCCGGTGCGGCCGGAGGTCCTGTCGCTGCTGACCGAGCTGCGCCGCCGGACGGATCCCCCGGGCGTCCTGCTGGAGCGCGACGACGACTACCCGACCGACGACGAACTGGCGGCGGAACTGGCGGCGCTGCGGGCGGCGGTGACGGTGTGAGCCGCGCGGACTTGGCCCGGCAGCAGGCGGAGCTGTTGCAGGCGCTGCTGGCCGACGGGCCGGCGCCTTCGGGGTTCGACACTTCGCGGTTGCGGGTGGAGGCTCAGGTCCTGCGCCGGAAGCACGGACGAGTGCTGGCGTACCAGCGGCCTGAACTGGCGGAGGAGCTCGGGGAGCGGTTCGGGCCGCTGTTCGCGGAGTTCAACGCTTCGCGGCCCAAGCGGGACACGGAGCGGTCCGGGGCGTACGCGGATGCGTTCGTGGAGTGGCTGATCGCGGGTGGGCACCTGCCGAAGCCGAAGCGCGGGCTGCGGGCCCGGCTCCGGCGCCGCTAAGGGGTCCAGGTCGGTTTGTCGACTCCCGGGAGCCGTGTCCCGAAGTCCCAGTGCGGCTCCGCTCCCGGCAACCCGCCCGCCATCCGGACCCGGGTCAGCCGGCCGTAGCCGCTGTCCGTCTCCTCCAGCAGGTCGCTGAAATCGACCGATGCCGCAGCAGGGTCCTTGCGCCCCAGCGAATCCAGCCACCGGCCCGTGCCCGCCAGTGAAAGCCGGACCCGCCACGTTCCGCCGTCCGTCACCTGCCTCCGCAACGCCGTCATCACCGCCGCCGCCGCGAGCCAGCCCGTTCCGTGGTCCAGTGCCTGGAGCGGCAACGGCGAAGGCGTTTCCCCCCAAGCGATGCCGTTCGACAGCTGCACCAGGCTGTCGAACCCGCGCCGCCGGGCCCACGGACCCTCCCAGCCGTACGCGCTCAAGTCGGCGATCACCAGGCCCGGCCGCAGCTCGGCCAGCTCCGAAGGCCCGAATCCGATGCGGGAAAGCGCCCCCGGGCGGAACGACTGCACCAGCACGTCGGCGCGGCTGATCAGCTTCTTCAACCGCGCGCGGCCGCCCTCGGTGTCCAGTGCGACGAACGTCGAACGCTTGCCCTGTCCGGTATCCCGCACCAGCGCCTCGACGCGCGGCAGGTGCGCCGCGCCGACGTGCAGGACGTCGGCGCCGTGCGCGGCCAGCACCCGTCCGGCCACCGGGCCGGCCAGGACGTGGGTCAGCTCCAGGATCCGGATGCCGCCCAGCGGACGGTCCGAATAGAACAACGTCCGCTTCGGCGCTTCGCCGATCGGCGCCAAGTCCACCAGGGGCAGCGAAGCCACCGCCGTACCCTGCGGGTGCGCGGCCCAGTCCTCGGGCGAACGCAGCTGCGCCGCCGCTCCCCCGGCCGACACCACCGCGTGCTCGACCTCGCGCGCGCCGCGGCCGGCGACCGCCTTTTCGACGGCCTCGCGAGTCCCGGGCACACCGAGTCCCCAGCACACCGCCGCTTCGTGGCGCGGGTAGTTGCAGTGCAGGCGCACCCAGCCGTCGGCCGTGCGGTAGTTGCCCGACAGCGGCGCCCACACCGACTCCGGCGAAGCGCCCTCGACGCGCGAGAGGCCTTCGCTCGCGAACGCCGCCGCCGCGTGGCGCGTGTCCGCCGTGACGACGCCGGGCTCGATTTCGCGCAGCTTCAGCATTTCGCCGGCCGCAAGGGTCGCGGCCGCGACGGACGCCTGCGCGGCCGCCGCCACCCGGTAGGGGCCGGGCAGCACGTCTTCGGCGCCGGTCAGCTCGACCGGTCCCGGCTTCTCCCCGGTGAGAGTGCGCCAGACGCCGTCCAGGATCTCCGTCACTAGGGCAGGGCCGCGACGAGCTCGGCCGGCGGCACGCGCGTGCCGGTGTAGAACGGGATCTCCTCGCGCACGTGCAGCCGCGCTTCGGTGCCGCGCAGGTGGCGCATCAGGTCGACGATCCGGTGCAGCTCGTCGGCCTCGAAGGCCAGGATCCACTCGTAGTCGCCCAGCGCGAACGACGCGACGGTGTTGGCGCGCACGTCCGGGTAGTCGCGGGCTTCCTTGCCGTGGTCGGCGAGCATCTTGCGGCGGTCGGCGTCCGGCAGCAGGTACCACTCGTAGGAGCGGACGAACGGGTAGACGCAGATGAACTTGCGAGCCTCTTCGCCGGCCAGGAAGGCCGGGATGTGGCTCTTGTTGAACTCCGCGGGCCGGTGCAGCGCGGTCTGGCTCCAGACCGGCGTCGACGCGCGGCCGAGCGGGGTCCGGCGGAAGCCGGAGTACGCCGCCTGGATCTGCTCGATCTCCTCGGCGTGCCACCAGACCATGTAGTCGGCGTCGGCGCGCAGGCCCGAAAGGTCGTAGACACCCCGGACGACGACACCCTTGGCCTCCAGGCCGTCGAGGTACTCGGTCGTCTCGCGACCGGCCGCCCCGCGGTCTTCGCCCAGCCGCCCGGGCTCGATCCGGAAGACCGACCAGGTGGTGTAGCGGATGGTGTCGTTGAGCTCGTTGTAGTTGACCCGCGCCATGGTTCCATCCTGTCACCGCGCCGGCGCCGCCGCTGCCACGGGTCAGGTGAGAGCACTCACGAAGAGAGGTGCGCCGCGATCCGGTGCGCCGCCGCCTCGGCCGTCGCCACGCACGCCGGCAACCCGACGCCGTGCAGGGTCGCCCCCGCCACCGCGAGCCCCGGCACTCCGGCGATCGCCTTCTCGATCCGCTCGACCCGCTCGAGGTGCCCGGTGCCGTACTGCGGCAGCCCACCGCCCCAGCGCGTCACCAGCGTCTCGACCGGCGCCGCTTTCACGCCCGTCAGCCGTTTTAGGTCGTCGCGGACCACGCGGACCAGCTCGACGTCGTCCGCCTGCAACGCGCCCAGCTCGCCGAAGCGCCCGACCGAGCCGCGGACCAGCACCGGGCCGGTGCCGAAGTGCGCCCACTTGCGCGAAGAGAACGTGAACGCCTTCGCCGCGTACGGCTTGCCCGAGGAGTCGACCTCGCCGGCGCCGATCAGGATCCCCGACGCGTCGGGCAGCCGCGTGCCGGGCGGCAGCGCCAGCGCCACCACGGCCATCGACGCCAGCTCGACCTCGCCGAACGCCGCCGAAGCCGCGGGGACCAGGTCGGCCAGCAGCCGCCGGGCCGAGGGCGCGGGTACCGCGAGGACGACCGCGTCCGCCTCGACCGTGTTGTCCGCGGGCGCGTGCGCGGTGGGGTTCGCGCCGATCCGCAGCCGCCAGCCGGCGCCGTGCCGTTCGATCTCGCAGACCGGCAGCCCGGTCCGCAGCTCGGCGCCGGACAGCTCGGTGAGCCGGTCGACCAGCGTGCCCAGGCCGCCGGGCACGGTGCCGAACACCGGCGCCGACGACGGGTTCGCCGGCAGCTGCGTCTTGGCCGCCGCGGTCAGGGAACCGGCGCCCGCGGCCACCGCCGCGGCCAGGCCGGGCATGGTCGCGCGCAGGCCCAGACCGTCGGCCCCGCCCGCGTAGACGCCGCCGAGCAGCGGGTCGACGAGCCGGTCGACCAGCTCGTCGCCGAACCGCTCGCGCAGCAGCGGCCCGAGCGCCACGTCACCGCCCGGCAGCCGCAGCTCGGGCAGCGACGACTCGGCCTCGACGGCCTTGAGCCCCGCCTCCGACAGCACTCCGGCCACCGACTCCGCCGAGGCCGGAACGCCCATGACGGTGCCCGGCGGCAGGCCGGTCACGGCGCCACCGGCGTGGATCTTCGCGCGCGCCTTCGTCGGGTTCACGACGTCGAGCCCGAGCTCGCGGGCCAGGCCGAGCAGCTCGGGACGGCGGACGAGGAAGGCTTCGGCGCCGACGTCGTACGGGACGCCGGCCAGCTCGGCCGTGCGCAGCTTCCCGCCCGGCGTCTTCGTCTTCTCGAACACGACGATCTCGGCGCTTTCGCCGAGCAGCCGCCGCAGCCGGTACGCCGCGGTCAGCCCGGAGACGCCGCCGCCGACGACCGCGACGCGCTTCACAGCCCGTGCACCAGCCCGACCACGCGGGTCAGCACGTCGGGGTCGACGCCCGGCAGCACGCCGTGGCCCAGGTTGAAGATGTGGCCGTCGGCCGCCTTGCCCTCCTCGACGATCCGGCGGACCTCGGCTTCGAGGACCGGCCAGGACGCGTGCAGCAGCGCGGGGTCGAGGTTGCCCTGGACGACGGCGTGGCCGCCGAGGCGCCGCACGGCTTCGTCGAGGGGGATGCGCCAGTCGACGCCGACGACGTCCGCGCCCGCGTCACGCATGGCGCCGAGGAGCTCGCCGGTGCCGACGCCGAAGTGGATCCGCGGCACGCCGTACGCGGCGACGCCGTCGAGGACCTTCACCGAGTGCGGCAGCACGAACTCGCGGTAGTCCCGCTCGGACAGCGCGCCCGCCCAGGAGTCGAACAGCTGGATCGCGTCGACCCCGGCGTCGAGCTGCGCGCGCAGGAACGTCAGCGCGGTGTCGGCCAGGCGGCCGGCCAGCTCGTGCCACAGCGCCGGCTCCGAGTGCATCAGCGCCTTGGTGTGCTCGTGGTTGCGGCTCGGCCCGCCCTCGATGAGGTAGCTGGCCAGCGTGAACGGCGCGCCGGCGAAGCCGATCAGCGGCGTCCCGCCGAGGCGCTCGACCAGCAGCTTGACGCCGTCGGCCACCTTCGCGACCTGGTCCGGCTCGAGCTCCGGCAGCGCCTTCACCGCCGCGAGGTCGCGCACCGGCGCTTCGACCACCGGGCCGGTGCCGGGGACGATGTCGATGTCGACCCCGGCGGCCTTGAGCGGCACGACGATGTCGCTGAAGAGGATGGCCGCGTCGACGTCGTGCCGGCGGACCGGCTGCAGCGTGATCTCGGCCAGCATCTCGGGGTCGAAACAGGCGTCGAGCATCGGCACGCCCTCGCGCAGCGCGCGGTACTCGGGCAGCGAGCGACCGGCCTGGCGCATGAACCAGACGGGGGTGCGCGCCGGGCGTTCGCCGCGCGCGGCGGCGAGGAACGGGGCTTCGGGCAGCTCGCGGCGGCCGGACGGGGCGGCTCGCTGCGGCAGGGGCGTGGTCGGAGACATCGCCGTCAATCGTGCCACGAGCCCGGCGGGTCCCTTCTCTCGGCGCGCCTGCGCCCGCAACGGGGCGTGCCCGCCCTAAAGTCGAAGCGTGACCGCCATGACGCCAGTGCCCGAACTCTTCCGCGAAGCAGTTGTGGCGCTGCAGTCCGTCCGGCCCCGCCGGGAGGTGCTGCTGGAGCCGATGCGGGCGCCGCAGCGGCTCGCGCCGTGGTCGTACGCGGTCAGCTGCGAGGTCGCCGGTCCCGCGGACGTGCTGGCCTCGGGCCGGCTGGTCCTGCTGCACGACCCCGAAGGCCAGGAAGGCTGGGACGGCGTGCTGCGGCTGGTCATGTACGTGCGCGCGGAGCTGGACCGGGAGCTGGCGACGGACCCGTTCCTGCCGGCGGTCGGCTGGTCGTGGCTGACGGACGCGCTCGAGGTGTCGGGCGCGAGCTGGACGGCGCTGGGCGGCACGGTGACGGAGACGTCGTCGGCCCGCTTCGGAGACATTTCCGGCCCGGCGCGGACGGACGACCTGGAGCTGCGGGCGTCGTGGACGCCGACGGACGCCGGGCTGCTGCCGCACGGGCAGGCGTTCTGCCAGGTGATGGCCAGCGTGGTGGGTTTGCCGCCGGTCGGCGTGACGCTCTTCGGGCAGCGCCAGAGCTCCTGACGGCCCCTCCGCTGTCTTGAATGAGTCATTCAGGACAGCCGACGACCTGAATGACTCATTCAAGACAGCCGCTCGGCGCGCGTGCGGCCCGGCTCCGCGGCCGTCCGGGCGAACATCGGCAACGGATCGGTAACGGCCCCCTCCCCCGCCGGATCCGGACCGCCCACCTTGTACGGATGTGAGCAAATTTCACATCCGCAGAACGCCGTCCAAACCAACGGGAACCCCCGGTCGGCCCCCTCAGTACGCCACCAGCGGGCGCAACGGCCCGGGCGACGGCTGACACCCGGCGGACCGCCGCCGCGTTCCCGAGGCCGTTTCACGTCTTCGCCGGCGCCCCCGTTCGTGGAGCCGGCGCGGTCACGCACCGCAACAAGATCAACTAGGGCCCACTAGGCCGAGGAGCGCCGGCGAAGGCCACGGACAGTCACCATTCCGGCGTCCCCGAGGGCCCGCTGAAGCCGATTCACGAAGTTGATCATGCCCCGGCCGGAGGCACATTCCGGCCCTCCCGGACCCCCATCCGGACCCCTCCCACTACGCGCACCGGCAGCTGCACACTCCATCTGCACGACCATTTGGGCGCCGGTAACTTCTTTGCATCGTGTTCGCTGGGCTATCCGTTAGCAACCGGCCGTGTACTAGCCCGATCGTGTTACTCCGAACCCACTGAGTGACTGTTCGTTTGAGATAGATACCCATTCGATCCCCCCGCAACGGCCTCAGGGCGGCTACAGTGCCTTCGACGACACCACTTTCGGTCTAAAGCTGGCGCGGCTGAACGGCCGAAGGTCCCGGTGCCGGTCGGGGGGCACGACCGACTCCAGGGAGGTAGTGACGTGGCTACCGTCGGCATTTCTCAGGCCGTCCGATCCACGCCAGCCGGTGCTTTGCCGGCGAGCATGGTTCCGCACCCGCGGGAAGAGCTTTTTTCGGTATTGGTGGTCGACGACCACCCGCTGTTGAGGGAGGCAATCGCAGCAAGACTCGCACAGATGGGTGCGGGGACCGTCCACGAAGCCGCCACGGTGGCCGAGGCGAGGGCGCGAGCACAGGCCACAGGGCCTTGTGACCTGGCGATCCTCGATCTCGGACTGCCGGACGGCAGCGGCATCGAACTGGTTACGGAACTCCGTAGCCACGGCTGGCCGCGCGTGGTCGTACTCGCATCCTCGGACGACCCGTACGCGGTCCGCTCGGCCTTCCAGGCCGGGGCCCAGGCGTACCTGCTGAAGTCCGCGTCACCGGTCGTCGTGACCGATGGCGTGCGGCGCGTGCTCGAGGGCGGCGTTTACGCCGACCCGAGCGTGGCTCCGGTGCTGGCCACCGGGACCCGCGTCGCGGGCACCGACAACACCCCGCGCGAGCTCTCCGCTCGTGAGGTGGAGGTGCTTCAGCTGGTCGCTGACGGACAGTCCAACAAGGAGATCGGCGAGGAACTTTCCCTCTCCGCCCTCACCGTCAAGTCCCACCTGTCCCGGATCGGGCGCAAGCTCGGCACGGGCGACCGGGCTCAGATGGTTGCGCTGGCCATGCGGGCCGGCGTCATCCGCTGACGGATAGACGAACCTCCCCACGGGGCGGGCGCACCAGGCGCGGTACGCCCGTCCCGTAGGGTCGCTAGTCATGGAAAGCACAGAGGCCGAGGACACCGGGATGGAGATCGAGTCCACGGGCGGCCCTGTGCTGCTACGCGAGCCCGTCGAGGGCACACCCCCGGTGGTCACCGACCGAGCCGCGCTGCTCGAAGCCTGTGCGCGGCTCGCCGCGGGCACCGGCGCCGTCGCCGTCGACACCGAACGCGCGTCCGGCTACCGGTACTGGCCCAAGGCCTACCTCGTCCAGTTGCGGCGCGAGGGTTCCGGCACGGTCCTGATCGACCCGACCGAGCTGGACGACCTCACCCCGCTGAAGAACGTCCTCAACTCCCTGGAGTGGGTGCTGCACGCCGCCTCCCAGGACCTCCCCTGCCTCGCCGAGCTGGACCTGCACCCGGCGGCATTGTTCGACACCGAACTGGCCGGCCGGCTGGCGGGCTACGAGCGGGTCGCACTGGGAACCCTGGTCGAGCTGCTGCTGGGCTACACCCTCGAGAAGGGGCACAGCGCCGCCGACTGGTCGAAGCGGCCGTTGCCGGTCGACTGGCTCAACTACGCGGCCCTCGACGTCGAGCTGCTCATCCAGCTGCGCGAAAAGCTGGAGGCGGAGCTGGGCGCCCAGGGCAAGCTGGAGTGGGCGCAGCAGGAGTTCGAGTTCGTGCGCACGGCACCGCCGCCGGGCCCGCGGGCCGAGCCGTGGCGCCGGACGTCCGGCGTGCACAAGATCCGCAACCCCCGCGGCCTGGCGGCGGTCCGCGAGCTGTGGCAGGCCCGCGACGAGCTGGCCCGCAAACGCGACCGCGCGCCGAGCCGCATCCTGCCGGACAGCGCGATCATCAACGCGGTGACGGCCGACCCGAAGACGGTCGAGGAGCTCCAGGCGCTGCCGGTGTTCAGCGGCCGGGTCCAGCGCAAGTACACGGCGAGCTGGCTGCGCCACCTGCAGGCGGCTCGCGCACTTCCCGCTTCCGAGCTGCCATCGCCGTCGCAGCCGACGGACGGCCCGCCCCCGGTCAACCGCTGGGCGGACAAGGACCCGGACGCGGCGGCCCGGCTGTCGGCCGCGCGCACGGCCCTGTCGGCGATCGCGGAGGACCGGCGGCTGCCGGTGGAGAACCTGCTGCTGCCGGATCTTCTCCGCCGCACGTGCTGGCGTCCCCCGGCGGAGACGGACGAGGAGTCGGTGGCCGCGGTGCTCCGCGCGGGCGGCGCGCGGCCGTGGCAGGTCGGGTTGACGGCCACGGCGTTGAGCAAGGCCCTCCAGACCACGGCTTCCTGACGCGGGTCGCCTTCCGAGCGGACAGATCCAGGACAGTTCCGGAGCACTCGCCGGAACTGCCCGGACCCGGTCCCGTGCCTGCTCTAGGCTGCGCCGGAAAACGCCGCGACGCCGCCGAAGGTACCGATGACCGATTTCCTGGGCGACCAGCCCGCTGTCCAGTGCTTCCTCAGTTTCACCCACGAAGACGACAGTTTCCTCAATTTCGTCACGCCCCTGAAGAATTCGCTGGAGAAGTTCTGCGCCTCGGCGCACGGGCGCAAGATCGAAGTGTTCGTGGATCGCGAGAGCATCGGCTGGGGTGAGGACTGGCGGACCAAGATCCAGGACGGCATCAACGCCGCGATGGTGTTCATCCCGGTCATCTCGATGAACTACTTCTACGAGAGCGGTGACTGCCGCGAAGAGCTCAACGCGTTCTACGCCAAAGCCAACGAACTCGGCCTGACCCAGCTGATCCTGCCCCTGATCGTGCTGGGGCACGAGCTCATCACCGCGCAGAGCGACGACGCCAACATCCGGATCATCGAGAAGCTGCAGTACGTCGACATCAAGGACGCCGTGCTCGCCGGTTCCGGGACCGCCGAGTGGCGCCGGACCATGGCCGTGGTCGCGGACAAGCTGATCCTGGCGATCCGTTCCGCGGAAGCCGCGCTGGAAAAGCTGAAGAAATGCGACCAGCTCCTCCTCGACGGTTTCGCGCCGGAAAAGGACGGGCCCGGACTCCAGGAATACAAGGAGAACCTGACGAAGATCGGCGAGCTCCTGGAACGGCAGTTCGACGCGATCAGCTACTCGCTGGACGAACTGGCGGAGGAAATGCGGCAGGTGACCGGGGAGGTCGCCGGGATGACCCCCGAAGCCATCAAGGCACGGGTCGTCCGGGCGGCCGACACCATCAAGCCGCCGGCGGTCACCATCCAGCAGGCCGGCACCGACTTCGAAGCCACCGTCGCCGAAACCGACTCCACGATCCGCTCGTACATGCGCCTGATGGACTCGCACATGACGCCGGAACTGCTGGACCGGGCCCGCCGGGAGTACGACGAGTTCGTGGAGATGCTGACCGGCATGATGGAGCTGGAAGCCCGGATCACCGAGTTCCTCACCCAGATCCGGCCCCTGGAAGCGTTCAACGCGCCCCTGCGCGCGGCGATCCGGCCGCTGCGCATCGGCGCCCAGTCGATCCAGCTGGGGATGCGCACGATGCGCGAGCTCTCCCGGATCATCAGCAACCTGCTGGAGCCCGTCGGCGGGCGCTTCTAGTCAGTGAGCGTCGCCAGCAGGGTGTGCGCCTCGGCGCGCAGCCCGTCCGTCGGCTCCGGCAGCCCCGCCAAGCGGACCACGCCATCCGCCCCCTCGCGCACGTGCGCCTCGACGTCCAGCTCCGGGTCGTCCCGGCGGATCACCGCGATGCTCTCCACCAGCCCGAACACCAGGTCGGTCCGGATCCCGACCGCTTCCGGTGAGACCCCGGAGGCCGCCACCAGCTGCCCGTACGCCGCCTTCAGGTCCGCGCGCTCGGCGCGGAAGCGGGCCAGGTTCGGGGAAGCCACCTCCGGCAGCAGGTACAGCGCGCCCAGGTTGTGGCGGGCGCTGCCGAGGAGGCGGATGTCCGCGTACGCCAGCGCCCACAACCGGACCGCCGCCGGGGACGGGCCCGCGACGAGCCGGGCCGCCAGGTCCAGTGACGGGCGGACCGTCTCGGCCAGCAGGGCCGCGAGGATGTCTTCCTTGGCCGGGAAGTGGTAGTAGAGCGACGCCTGGCGCAGCCCCGCGCGCTCGGCGATCGCCCGGGTCGTCGTCGCCGCGTAGCCGGCTCCGGTGAACAGCTCGCCCGCCGCGTCGAGCACGGCCTGGCGCGCGTCCGGGCGGTTCGCCGCCGCGCCGCTCGCCCTGGGTCTGCCGACCCCCGCCCCTTTGACCACGCCGTGATCTTGCCAGGTCCGCGCCACGAGCACCCGCACCGAGGTGCGGTTACGCCCGCATGTCGCTGTTGACGCGCGGTCGGCGCGGCCGTTAACGAGCCACTAACGCACCGGAGATCATCCCGACGTGCCCGGAACCTAGTTTCTGTCAAGCGATCGAAACCAGGTCAGGAGCGCCCATGTCCCCACCCGACGACCTCGCCGCCTTCGGCTACCGCCAGGAACTCCGCCGGTCCTTGGGCGGGTTTTCCGCCTTCGCCGCCGGCTTTTCGTTCGTCTCGATCCTCACGACAGTCTTCCAGCTCTTCGGCTTCGGCTACACCTTCGGCGGCCCGCTCTTCTTCTGGACGTGGCCGGTGGTGCTCGCCGGCCAGCTGCTCGTGGCCCTGACCTTCGCGGAGCTCGCCGCGCGCTTCCCGCTCGCCGGATCCGTGTACCAGTGGGCGAAACAGCTCACCAAGGGCTTCCTCGGCTGGCTCGCCGGCTGGATGATGCTGCTCGGCTGCGTCGTCGCGCTCGCCGCCGCGGCCATCGCGCTGCAGGTCGTGCTGCCGTCGGTGTGGAGCGGCTTCCAGCTCGTCGGCGGCGACCCCGCGGTGACGTCGCCGTCGGGCGCGGCCAACGCCGTCCTGCTCGGCACTGCGCTACTCGTCTTCACCACCGCCGTCAACGCCGGCGGCGTACGGCTGATCGCGCGGATCAACGACGTCGGCGTCGCGGCCGAACTGCTCGGCGTCGTGGTGCTGGTGATCGGCCTCGGCTTGTTCGCGGTCCGCGGG
Organism: Amycolatopsis ponsaeliensis; assembly: GCF_030182635.1. NCBI lineage: Bacteria > Bacillati > Actinomycetota > Actinomycetes > Pseudonocardiales > Pseudonocardiaceae > Amycolatopsis > Amycolatopsis ponsaeliensis. The sequence continues at coordinate 111,804 of NZ_JAPZLD010000020.1, read as the reverse complement.
CCGCAGGTGGTCGCGCACGACGCTCCCGGCACGAGCGCCGGAATCGGCGGCGTGCTCGCGTCGGCGCTCATGGCCGCCTACGTCCTCTACGGCTTCGACACCGCCGCGTCGGTCGCGGAGGAGACGAAGAACGCGCGACGGGCCGCTCCACGCGCGGTGCTGCGAGCGGTCCTCGTGTCCGGGATCGGCGGGCTGGCCGTGGTGGTCACCGCGCTGATGGCCGCGCCGAGCCTCACCGACGGGCAGCTCGCCGGCCGCGGCCTGCCGTACGTGATCACCGCCGTCTTCGGCGATACCCTCGGCCGGGTCTTCCTCGCCGACGTCGCGATCGCCGTGGTCGTCTGCACGCTGACGATCCAGACCGGCACCGTCCGGCTGATCTACGCGATGGCCCGCGACGGCGCGCTCCCCGCGTCCACCCGACTTTCGTCGGTGAGTTCGCGCACGGGCACCCCGGTCGCGCCCGCCCTGGTGTCCGGTGGGTTCGCGATCGGGCTGCTGCTGCTCAACTTCGGCAACCCGACGCTGTTCAGCACGATCACCGGGACGTCGGTGGTGGTCGTCTACCTGGCGTATCTGCTGGTCACCGGCCCCTTGCTGGTGCATCGGCTGCGCGGGCGCTTCCCCGCCGAGCCCGGGCTGTTCTCCCTCGGCCGCTGGGGTGTCCCGGTGAACGGGGCGGCCGTTCTCTACGGCGTCGCGATGATCGTGAACATCGCCTGGCCGCGCCCGGAGATCTACGACGTGACCGGTTCGGGCGCCCCCTGGATGCTCTTGTTCCCGATAGAGTTCGTCGGCGGCGCACTGGTGATCGGCTGGCTCTGCCGGCCGCGCCCACGTCCCGCTCCCGCCCTCGAACCCGCGCTTGAGAGAGGACGTCCATGAGCACGACCGCCACCCCCTACGGCGCCCGCGACCACGCCCGCGCCCAGGCCGGCACCGTGGTCGAAACGATGCCGTCGATCCCGGCGAGCACGTGGCCGGCACCGCCACCCGAAGTCGCACCCGAGGCGCTGACCTGGGCCGAGACGGTGACCGGGGGCGGCTACACGCACAAGGTCCTCGCCCGGGGCACGCGGTTGCGGCTGACCGACGTCGACGGCGACGCCTGCGCGCACCTGCTGCTGTTCAACGCCGAGGGGCCGTGGGAACGGCTGAACGTCGCGGACACGGTGAAGGTGCAGTGGAACGCCTACCTCGGCGCGAAGGTGGCGCTGCTGTCGGACCAGGCGCGGGTGCTCGCGACGATCGTCGCGGATTCGAGCGAGCGGCACGACGCCCTGTGCGGGACGTCCACTGTGGACGGCAACACCGTGCGCTACGGCGACGGCGCCCCGCAGGGCCCCTCCCCCGCAGGGCTGCCACTGTTCACCTTGGCGGCGGCCAAGAACGGCCTCGGGCCGCGGGACCTGCCGCCGAGCCTGTCGTTCTTCCAGGGCGTGCGCGTCCGGCCGGACGGCGGCCTGGACTTCACCGGGTCCGCGGGCGCGGGCCGGTCCGTCGAGCTCCGGATCGAGCTGCCGGCGATCGTGCTGATCGCCAACGTGGCGCACCCGGTCGACCCGCGCCCGGACTACACCGTGACGAACCTCGAAGTGCTCGCCTGGCGCGACCGGCCGTCCACTCCGGACAGTCCGGAATGGACGCACTCGCCGGAGGCGCAGCGAGCCTTCGAGAACACCGCCGACTACCTGACCGCCCGGGGGATCGCATGAGCACGGCGTACCAGTCCCAGCTGGAGCTGACGTCCGACGTCGCCGCGCGCGCCCCGTTCTCGACCGTGCTGAAGCGCGGCAGCGAGCTGGCGATCATCGACCTGGGCGGCAACCAGGCCGTCGACTTCCTTTGCTACGACGCGAACGACACGGCGAAGCGTTACAGCGCGGCCGCGACGATCGCCGCGCAGCGCAACATCTTCCTGACCACGGGCAGCGTGCTGCGCACCCAGGAAGGGGCGCCGCTGCTGACCGTCGTCGCCGACACGTGCGGCCGACACGACACGCTCGGCGGCGCGTGCAGCAAGGAGTCCAACAGCCTCCGCTACGGCCAGCACACCCGCTTCCAGCACGCCTGCGTCGAGAACTTCCTCAGCGAGGGCGCGAAGTGGGGGCTGGGCAAGCGCGACCTGGTCAGCAACGTCAATTGGTACATGAACGTGCCGGTCGAAGAAGACGGCGCGCTCGGCATCGTCGACGGGATCTCCGCACCGGGGCTGGAAGTCCGGCTGCGCGCCGAGACCGACGTCCTCGTGCTCGTGTCGAACTGCCCGCAGATCAACAACCCCTGCAACGGGTTCGACCCGACGCCGGTCCGCCTGATCGTCACGTCTCCCGGAGGCGGCGAGTGAGGCTGCTCGTCGCCAACCGCGGCGAGATCGCGGTCCGGATCCTGCGCACCGCCAAGGAACTCGGCCTCGAGACCGTCGCCGTTTACTCCGACGCCGACCGCCTCGCCCCGCACGTGCGCCTCGCCGACCGGGCGGTGCGGCTCGGCCCGGCACCCGCCGCGGAAAGCTACCTGCGGGCCGGCGCGATCGTCGAGGCCGCGCTCGAAACCAGCTGCGACGCGGTCCACCCCGGTTACGGGTTCCTGTCCGAGGACGCGGCGTTCGCGCGAGCGTGCGAGGACGCCGGGCTCGCGTTCGCCGGGCCTTCACCCGAGCACCTGGAGGTGTTCGGCAGCAAGCACACCGCGCGCGAGGCGGCGATCGCCGCGGGCGTCCCGCTGCTCGCCGGCACCGGCCTGCTGTCCGATGTGGACGAGGCGGTCGCCCGCGCCGAGGAAATCGGTTACCCGGTGATGCTCAAGGCGACCGGGGGCGGCGGCGGGATCGGGATGCGCGCGTGCGCGACGCCCGGGGAGCTGCGCGAGGCGTGGGAGACCGTGCGGAGCATCGCGGCCAAGAGCTTCGCGAGCTCCGGGGTGTTCCTGGAGCGGCTGGTGCGCCGCGCCCGCCACGTCGAGGTCCAGGTGTTCGGCGACGGCCTCGGCGAGGTCCTGGCCCTGGGTACCCGCGACTGCTCCCTGCAGCGGCGCAACCAGAAGGTCGTCGAGGAGTGCCCGGCGCCGGACCTGCCGGACGCGGTCCGGAAGCAGCTCGTCGACTCGGCAGTCGCCCTGTGCTCGTCGGTGCGGTACCGCTCGGCGGGCACGGTCGAGTACGTCTACGACCCCGAACGCGAAGAAGCCGCGTTCCTCGAAGTCAACACGCGGCTGCAGGTCGAACACCCGGTCACCGAAGCGGTGTACGGCGTCGACCTGGTCGCCTGGATGCTGTGGCTCGCGCAGGGCGACCGCGCGATGTTCCGCGCGGTGCCGGTCGCGCGCGGGCACGCCGTGGAAGCACGGGTGTACGCCGAAGACCCCAGCGCCGGGCACCGGCCGAGCGCGGGGCTCGTCACGCACGTCGCGTTTCCGGCGGAGGCACGCGTGGACACGTGGGTCGAACCGGGCACGACCGTCACCACGCACTACGACCCGTTGCTGGCCAAGGTGATCTGCACCGGCACCGACCGCGCCGGCGCGCTGGGCCACCTGCGGGAAGCGCTCGCCGTGACCCGGGTCGACGGCGTGCGCACCAACCTCGGGCAGCTGCGCGCGGCGGCCGCCGACGCGGCGTTCGGCACGACCGCCCACGACACGTCCACTTTGGACGGCATCGAGGATGGCGAGCCCCGCGTCGACGTCGTGCGCGGCGGGACGATGACGACCGTGCAGGACTGGCCGGGCCGCACCGGCTTCTGGCACGTCGGGGTGCCGCCGAGCGGGCCGATGGACGACCGCTCGCTGCGGCTGGGCAACCTCGCCCTCGGCAACCCCGAAGGCGCGCCCGGCCTGGAGTGCACTGTGGACGGCGTGACCCTGCGGTTCTCCCACGCCGCGCAGGTGTGCGTCACCGGTGCGCCGACGACCGTGCTCGTCGACGGCGCCGAAGTTCCCTTGTGGACACCCGTCGAGGTACCCGCCGGCTCGACGCTCGACGTCCGCGCGTGCACGGCCGGGCTGCGCAGCTACGTGCTCGTCCGCGGCGGCGTCGACGTCCCGGCGTTCCTCGGCAGCGCGGCGACGTTCACCCTGGGCCGGTTCGGCGGGCACGGCGGCCGCGCGCTGGCCGCGGGCGACGTCCTGCGCACCGGGCCCGCCCCCGCGGACCCGGTCGTCGGGCCGGTGACCGACCGCCCGGGCTTCGGGTCGCACTGGACGATCGGGGCACTCGAAGGACCCCACGCGGCACCGGAGTTCTTCACCCCCGACGACGTCGACACGTTCTACGCCACCGACTGGCAGGTGCACTTCAACTCCGCCCGCACCGGCGTCCGCCTCGTCGGGCCGCGGCCACAGTGGACCCGGGCGGACGGCGGCGAGGCGGGCCTGCACCCGTCGAACATCCACGACACGCCGTACGCGATCGGCGCCGTCGACTACACCGGCGACCTGCCGATCCTGCTCGGCCCGGACGGGCCCAGCCTGGGCGGGTTCGTGTGCCCGGCGACGGTCGCCACCGGCGAACGGTGGAAGCTCGGGCAGCTGCGCCCGGGCGACACCGTGCGGTTCGTGCCGATCGACCCCGACCACGCGGCGGTGCTGCGGCAGCGCCCGGCCACCGCGGTGACCCCGACCAGGACGGCCCGGCACGACGGCGGTGTCCTCGGGCGGCTGTCCTCTTCGGACGACGAGCCGTCGGTCACCTACCGCCGCAGCGGGGACGACAACCTGCTCGTCGAGTACGGCGAGATGAAGCTCGACCTGGCCCTGCGGATGCGGGTGCACGCGCTCGGGGAACGGCTCGCGGCCGAGGGCGTGCCGGGGATCGTCGACCTGACACCGGGCATCCGGTCGCTGCAGGTGCACGTCGACCCGGACGCGCTGCCGGTCGGCAAGGCGCTCGGGCTGGTGCGGGAGCTGGAACGCGACCTGCCGCCGACGCACGCCCTCGAGGTGCCGAGCCGCAGCGTCCGGCTGCCGCTGTCGTGGGACGACCCGGCCACGCGCGAGGCGATCGAGCGGTACATGACCGGGGTGCGCGACGACGCGCCGTGGTGCCCGTGGAACATCGAGTTCATCCGGCGGGTGAACGGACTGTCCAGTGTGGACGACGTCTACCGGACGGTGTTCGACGCGGAGTACCTGGTGCTCGGCCTCGGCGACGTCTACCTGGGCGCGCCGGTGGCGACGCCGCTGGACCCGCGCCACCGGCTGGTGACGACGAAGTACAACCCGGCCCGGACGTGGACCGCGGAGAACTCCGTCGGCATCGGCGGTGCGTACCTGTGCATCTACGGCATGGAGGGGCCGGGCGGCTACCAGTTCGTCGGCCGGACCACGCAGGTGTGGAACAGCTGGCACGGCGGGGAACAGCCGTGGTGCCTGCGGTTCTTCGACCGGATCTCCTGGTACCCGGTGTCCGCGGACGAACTTCTCGACCTGCGCGCGCAAAGCGCGTCCGGGCAGCTGCCGCTGGACGCCACCGACGGCACCTTCAAGCTCGCCGAGTACCAGAAGTTCCTGGCGGACAACGCCGAAAGCATCGCCGGTTTCCGCGCGACGCAGGCGGCGGCGTTCGAGGCGGAACGACGTGCGTGGGCCGCGGCGGGCGAGTTCGACCCGAAGCCGGAACCGGTGGCGCGGCCGCCGAAGCGGGTCGAGGCGCCGCCGGGTGGCCACGTCGTCGAGGCGCCGTTCGCGGCAACGGTGTGGCGGGTGGACGTCGCGGCCGGCGAGCGCGTCGAGGACGCGCAGTCGCTGGTGACGCTGGAAGCGATGAAGACGGAGGCGCGGATCCCCGCGCCGGCCGGCGGTGAGGTGGTCGAAGTGCTCGTGTCCCCCGGTGACCAGGTCGCCCCCGGAACTCCCCTGGTGGTGCTCGGATGAGCATCCTCGAACGAGTGCGGGCCGCATACCGGCGGATCGAACAGGTCGACCGGCCGGAGATCTGGATCGACCTGCGGCCGGAAGCCGAGGTGCTGGCCGAGGCCGCCGCGCTGGACGAACGCGGGCTGCCGCTGTACGGCAAGCTCGTCGCGGTCAAGGGCAACATCGACGTCGCGGGGCTGCCGACGACCGCGGGCTGCCCGGCGTACGCGTACAAGCCCGAGGCCGACGCGCCGGTCGTCGCGCGGTTGCGGGCGGCCGGGGCGCTGGTGCTCGGCACGACCAACCTCGACCAGTTCGCGACCGGGCTGGTCGGGACGCGCAGCCCGTACGGCGCGGTGCGGGGCGCCGTCGACCCGGCGTACGTGTCGGGCGGGTCCAGCTCGGGGTCGGCGGTGGCCGTCGCGCTGGGCATCGTGGACCTGGCGCTGGGCACCGACACCGCGGGGTCCGGACGGGTGCCGGCGGCGTTCAACGGGATCGTCGGGCTCAAGCCGACGCCCGGGCTGCTGCCGACCGAGGGCGTCGTCCCCGCCTGCGCGAGCATCGACTGCGTGTCGCTGTTCGCGCGGACGGTCGAGGAGGCGGCGTTCGCGTTGACCTGCCTGGCCGAACCCGCGCAGGTCCACACGGGACGGTTCCGCATCGGCGTGCCCGATCGGCTCGGCCCGCTGGACCCGGGCTGGGCGGAGGCGTTCGAGGCCACCGTCGAGGAGTACGCGGCGGCCGGCGCCGAAGTGACCACTGTGGACATGTCGGCTTTCCTGGAGGCGGCGCGGCTGCTGTACGGCGGCGCGTTCGTCGCCGAGCGCTACACCGCCGTCGGCGAGTTCCTGGAGGCGCATCCGGACGCCGTGGACCCGGTGGTGCACGGCATCATCACCGGCGCCCGCGACATCCCGGCGCACCGGCTGTTCGCCGACCAGCGGACCCTGGCCGGGCTGCGCGCCGAGGCCCTCGCGGTGCTGGCCGGCGTCGACGCGCTCCTGACGCCGACGACGACCGAGCACCCCACGATCGCCGCGGTGGCCGCGGATCCGGTCGCGGTCAACGCGCGGCTGGGCCGGTTCACCAACTCGACCAACCTGTTCGGGCTGTCGGCGCTGGCGGTCCCGGCGGGGACGGTGGCCGGGCGCCCGTTCGGCGTGATGCTGGTCGGCGCCCCGCACGACGACCTGAAACTGGCCGCGCTGGCGGCGTTGCGCGGCGAGCGGGTCCCGATCGTGGTGGTCGGCGCCCACCTGCGGGGTCAGCCGCTGAACCACGAGCTGACGTCCCGCGGCGGCCGGTTCGTCTCGGCGGTTTCCACGTCGGAGTCCTACCGGTTGTACGCGCTGGACGCGGTGCCACCAAAACCGGGACTCGTGCGGGTCGCGTCCGACGGCGTCGCGATCGCGGCGGAGGTGTGGGACCTGCCGGTGCGGGGCTTCGGCGAGTTCGTCTCGCGGATTCCCGCGCCGCTGACGATCGGCAAGGTCGAACTGGCCGACGGTTCGCGCGTGTCCGGGTTCCTGTGCGAGCCGGCGGCGACCGAGGGCGCGGAGGACATCTCGGCGAAGGGCGGATGGCTGGCGCACCGGGGATAAATCGGGTGCGGGCCGGTGCGGCGCCACGCACACTGAGGTCGTGAACACCCTGCCTTGCGGCCATCCGGGCCGCATCGGCACCTTGCGTCTCTGCCCGCACTTGGCTGTCGAAGAACCTCCCCCGTCCGCGCGTCACTTGACCGGCGTGGGCACGCACTACGACCTGGCCTGCGCTCTCTGCACACCGGCCGCACTGGTCGAGGTCTGCGAGAGCTGCGCCGAGCGGGCCGACCAGCGGAGCTTTCCCTCGGGCTGGTACGGCGAGCCCGAGATCCTGATGCGGGACAAGGAACTCGCGGGGAGCTGGACGACCCGCCCCTGCCCGGTGCGGCCGCTGAACGACGGCTGCCTCGCCCCGATGCCGGACGGCTGGCTCGCGCTCACCGAGGAGGGGTTCGTCCGGATCGACGGCGACGACCAGTGGCTCGTCGGGCCGGTCGAGCTGCCGGAGGAGACCTACGAGGACATCCGGGACATCCCCGACCGGCCGCGCCGCTCCCTGCGCACCTCGCGCGACGGCCGGTACGCGGCCGTCGTCTCGGACTACGGCCAGTTCGCCACCGTCGTCGATCTGCTCGAGTGGTCGACGGTCCTCGACCTCGACCGGGACTGGAACGACAACGAGTTCACCCGGTTCCCGCTCGCCTTCCTCGGCGAAGGCGAGACGGCGAAGGTCGTCGCGGGCACCGACTGGAACCGCTTGGACGTCTTCACCCTGCCCGGCGGTGAGTTGCTGACCGGTCGCGAAACCGCGGCGCCGGACCACGAGCACTACCTCGACTACTTCCAGGGCGCGCTGCATGTGAGCCCGTCCGAGCGAGCGCTGGTCGTGGACGGCTGGGTCTGGATGCCGGTGGGCGCGCCGGTGGTTGTCGACGTCGCGGCGTGGCTCGACGGCGACCCGCACGCGGCCGAGCACGGGCGGAGCCTCACCTCGCGTGACTGGGTGTGGGACCGGCCGATCGCGTGGCTCGGCGACACGACCGTCGCTGTCCAGGGCATGGGCGAGAGCGACGACCGGATGCTCGACGGCGTCGAACTGTACGACGTCACGACCGGCCGCCGGACGGGGATGTTCGCCGGACCCGCCGGCCCGATGTGGGCGCACGACGGGCTGTTGTACGTGCGGGCCGAAGCGGGGCTGGAGGTCTGGGACCCGGCCGAAGGCGCCCGGATCGGGCTGCTGGCGGGATTCCACCCCGTCGCCCACGGCTCGGGCGCGTTCGCCGAACTGCGTAACGATCGGCTGAGGATCTGGGCACCCGTCGGGTAACGGCCCTCGCCCCGGGGCAGTGGACCGCCGATGACCTTGGTGAGGAACCCTCCCGGAGGCGGTCATGACCACGGCGACGAAATCCCCGCAGAGCACGCTCGTCCACTCCTACCTCTACCTGCGGCGCGCGATCGGGCTCATCGGCCTGGCGCTGCCCGTCGTGCTGATCCTGGGCCAGCAGCTCGTCCAGGGCGGCGACCTCATCGGGTCGCTCAGCGGCTACTACTACACCGATCTCGGGAACGTCTTCGTCGGCGCGATGTGCGCGGTGGGCGTGTTCCTGCTCGCCTACTACGGCCACGACTTCGTCGACAACGTGGCGAGCACGGTGGCGGGCCTCGGCGCGATCGGGCTGGCGCTGTTCCCGACGACCCCGGACCACGATGTGTCGTCGTGGGACCGCACCTCCGGTGTGCTGCACCTGGTGTTCGCGGCGGTGTTCTTCCTGATGCTGGCCTACTTCTGCCTGCGCCTGTTCCCGCACGACGGCGAGCAGCCGCCCGGGACCGGGGTCGTCTACCGCGTCTGCGGGGCCGTGATCCTGGCGTGCCTGGTGCTGATCGCGCTGACCAGCTGGCTGCGGCTGGTGCCCGAATGGCACCCCGCGCTGTGGCTGGAGAGCGTCGCGGTGTGGGCGTTCGGTGCCGCGTGGCTGCTGAAGGGGCAGACCCTGACGCCCAAGAGTGTGCCGTAGCCCACTCGACCGGGCCACAGCACTGGTTACCCACCGGTAACAAGGGCTATCGTGCGGCTATCACCGTCTACTTACTGGAGCATTCGTGGCCGCACCAGCAACGCCGCTTGCGCCGAACGCGCGAGGGGTACGCACCGTCGCCTTCGTCGAGGGGGTACGGACCCCCTTCGGCAAGGCCGGCGACAAGGGCATCTACGCCGGGACCCGCGCCGACGACCTCGTCGTCAACGCCATCCGTGAGCTGCTGCGGCGGCACCCGGAGCTGCCGCCCGAGCGCGTCGACGAGGTGGCCATCGCCGCCACCACCCAGATCGGCGACCAGGGCCTGACCATCGGCCGCACCGCCGCGCTGCTCGCCGGCCTGCCGAAGTCGGTCCCCGGCTTCGCCATCGACCGCATGTGCGCCGGTGCCATGACCGCCGTCACGACCACCGCGTCCGGCATCGGCTTCGGCGCCTACGACATCGCGATCGCCGGCGGCGTCGAGCACATGGGCCGGCACCCGATGGGCGAGGGCGTCGACCCGAACCCGCGGATCATCGCCGACAAGCTCGTCGACCCGACCGCGCTCGTCATGGGCCAGACCGCCGAGAACCTGCACGACCGGTTCCCCGCGATCACCAAGCTGCGCACCGACACCTACGCCGCGCGCAGCCAGGAGCGCTACGCCGAAGCCGTCAAGACCGGCAAGATCGGCCCCGAGCTGGTCCCGGTCGCCACCCGGTCGAAGGAACTGGGCTGGGGCCTGGCCACCGAGGACGAGCCGCCGCGCCCGGGCACCACGCTGGAGACCCTGGCCGGGCTGAAGACGCCGTTCCGCCCGCACGGCCGGATCACCGCGGGCAACGCGGCCGGCCTCAACGACGGCGCGACCGCCTCGATCCTGGCCGACGAGGACACCGCCCGCGAGCTGGGCCTGCCGGTCGCGATGCGGCTGGTCGGCTACTCCTTCGCCGGCGTCGAGCCCGAGGTCATGGGCATCGGCCCGGTGCCGGCCACCGAGAAGCTGTTCAAGCGCACCGGCCTGTCGATCGACGACATCGGCCTGTTCGAGATCAACGAGGCCTTCGCCGTGCAGGTGCTGGCCTTCCTCGACCACTTCGGCATCGCCGACGACGACCCGCGCGTGAACCAGTGGGGCGGCGCCATCGCCTGCGGCCACCCGCTGGCTTCCTCCGGCGTCCGGCTGATGACGCAGCTCGCGCGCCAGTTCGCCGAGCGGCCCGACGTGCGGTACGGCATGACGACGATGTGCATCGGCATCGGCATCGGCGGCACCGTGATCTGGGAGAACCCGGCGTTCGAGGGGGCGAAGTAAATGACTTTCACCGCTGAAGAGGCGAAGGCCGCGTTCCCCGACGAGGTCGTCACGAACGCCGTCACGCGGCTCGTGAAGGTACCCGGGCTCGAGAAGCCCGTCGCCCTGATCACGCTCGACAACGGCCACGACCACACCCGGCCGAACACCTTCGGCCCGCAGGGTCTGGTGTCGCTCAACGCCGCGCTGGACAAGGCTTTCGAGGCCGAGCCGGCCGCGATCGCCGTCACCGGCAAGCCGTTCATCTTCGCCGTCGGCGCGGACCTCTCGGGTGTCGAGTCCGTGAGCGATCCGAAGCTGGCGCGCGAGATCGCCCAGACCGGGCACGACGTGTTCCGCCGCCTCACCGAGACGAAGATCCCGACGTTCGGGTTCATCAACGGCGCGGTCATGGGCGGCGGCCTCGAACTGGCGCTGTCCTGCCACTACCGGACGCTCTCGGAGAACACCGCCGCGATCGCGTTCCCCGAGGTCTTCCTCGGCCTGTTCCCGGGCTGGGGCGGCACGCAGCTGCTGCCGAACCTCATCGGCGCGGACGCCGCCGTCACGGTGATCATCGAGAACGCCCTGGCGCAGAACAAGATGCTCAACGTCAAGCAGACGGCGGAGCTCGGCATCGTCGACGCCGTCTTCGGCTCGGCGGACTACCTCGAGCAGTCGCTGCTGTGGCTGGCTCGCGTGGTCAACGGCGAGATCACCCCGGCGCGGCCCGAGATCGACCGCGGTTCGGGATGGGACGCCGCGATCGCCCGCGCCAAGTCCCTTGTGGACGGCCGGACGCACGGTGCGTCGCCGGGCGCCACCAAGGCCGTCGAGCTGCTGGAGCTGGCCCGCGAGAACGATCTCGACCGCGGCTACGCGGCCGAGACGGACGGCCTCGCCGAGCTGCTCATGTCCGACGTCCTGCGCGCCGGGCTGTACTCGTTCAACCTGGTCAACAAGCGGGCCAAACGCCCTGCCGGTGCGCCGGACAAGTCCTTGGCGCGCAAGGTGAACAAGGTCGGCATCGTCGGCGCCGGCCTGATGGCCAGCCAGCTCGCGCTGCTGTTCGTGCGCCGCCTCAAGGTGCCGGTCGTGCTGACCGACGTCGACCAGGAGCGCGTCGACAAGGGTGTCGGGTACGTCCACGCCGAGATCGACAAGCTCCTGGCCAAGAGGCGGCTGTCGTCTGATGGCGCCAACCGGCTCAAGGCGCTCGTCTCCGGCTCGCTCGACAAGGCCGCGTTCTCCGACGCCGACTTCGTCATCGAGGCCGTGTTCGAGGAGCTGGGCGTCAAGCAGCAGGTGTTCGCCGAGCTGGAGCAGCACGTCTCCCCCGAGGCGATCCTCGCGACGAACACCTCGTCGCTGTCGATCACCGCGATGGCGTCGAAGCTGCAGCACCCCGAGCGGGTCGTCGGCTTCCACTTCTTCAACCCGGTGGCCGTGCTGCCGCTGCTGGAGATCGTCCGCGGCGAGCAGACCGACGACGCCTCCCTCGCGACGGCGTTCTCGGTCGGCAAGCAGCTGAAGAAGTCCAGCGTGCTGGTGAAGGACGCTTCGGCGTTCGTCGTCAACCGGCTCCTGCTGCGCTTCCTCGGCGAGGTGCTGGTGGCGGTCGACGAGGGCACGCCGTTCGAGGTCGCCGATGGCGCGCTCGAGCCGCTGGGCCTGCCGATGTCGCCGCTGACGCTGATGCAGCTCGTCGGCCCGGCCATCGCGCTGCACGTCGGCGAGACGCTGCACGAGGCGTTCCCGGACCGGTTCACCGTGTCCGACAACCTCGCGAAGTTCGTCAAGGCGGGCAAGAAGGGCGTCTGGGTCTGGGACTCCCAGGGGAACCAGTCGCCGGACCCGGAAGTCGTCGAACTGTGGACGCAGGGCGACAAGCCGTCGACCTCGGAGCAGGTGCGTGAGCGCGCTCTCGCGGCGATCGCCGAGGAGATCCGGATCATGCTCGACGAGGGCGTGGTCGCCGAGGCGCAGGACATCGACCTGTGCCTGATCCTCGGCGCCGGCTGGCCGTTCTGGAACGGCGGCATCACGCCGTACCTGGACCGCTCCGGCGTGTCCGAGCGCGTGAACGGCAAGCCGTTCCTCGCCCCGGGCGTCGCCTCGGTCCCGGCTTCCTAGTACTCGCCCTCACGAGGGCACTTCGGCGGCGGCGCGGTGAGTTTCAGCTGCGCCGCCGTCGCGTCGGCGTCGATGACCGTCACCCGCTCGGCGGTCCGGAACCGGGCGTGCAGCTCCTGCGCCCAGGCCTTCAGGTCGGTGCCCGGGACGGCGAGCAGGGAGATCGACGGCGGGTCCACGAACACCCGCCGTGCCGTGGGGTCGTCGTGGAAGGACGGCACGGCCGCCCGCATCTCCGCGTCGGAGGGGAAGACCAGGACGACCGCGGCGCACAGCGTGTGCCCGGACAGGGGTGCCGGGTTGGTGTCCACCGGCAGGTCCGGCGGGCGCTTCAGGGCCGCGACGCCGAAGGCCAGACCCACCCCGGCGGCCAGTGCCAGCGCGAAGACCGGGACCACCACGCGGACCAGCGGCTTTTCCGTCACGCCGAAGATCACAGCACAGGTTGGCCGCCGGGACACCGCCCGAACGTGCATGATCGGGCGGGCAAACCCGGTCGAGGACTTGTGCTTGTGCGCGACCCCCCATTGGGTGGGACGTGTGCTGAACGGAAGAGTGCTGCTCGTACGGGCGGTCATGGTCGGGTTGCGGTGGCTGCTGCGGCTGCCTTCGCCGGTGCTGCGCGTGCTGGCCGGCCACCCGGTGGTGGTGGACGGGCGGCAGCCGGTGCTCTCGGCCCGCGTGCTGATGCGGGTGTCGCGCCTGGCGCCGTTCGACGCGCCGCACCGGAACGGCAGCCTTTCCCGGGCCCGGGCCGAGCTGAACCTGGCGGGCGCGCTCGCCGGCGCCGGGATCTGCCGGGGCGTGCGGACGCGGGACTCGTCGTGGCCCGGGCCCGGCGGGCCGCTGCCGCTGCGGCTCTACGATCCGGCCGGGATCCCGGCGCCCGGGCCGGCGCTGGTGTACTTCCACGGCGGCGGGTTCGTGCTCGGCAGCCTGGACACGCACGAGGGCGCGTGCCGGCTGCTGGCCGAGGAGGCCGGCGTACGGGTGGTGTCGATCGGCTACCGGCTGGCGCCGGAGCACCCGTTCCCGGCGGCGGCATCGGACGCGGTGGCGGCGTTCGCGTACGTGTCTTCCCACGCGGCCGAGTTCGGCATCGACCCGGCACGGCTCGCGGTGGGCGGCGACAGCAGCGGCGGCAACCTCGCGGCGGTGGTGGCCCACGCGGCCGCCCGCGGCGAGCTGCCCCGGCCGGCGTTCAGCCTGCTGCTGACCCCGGCGACGGACGCACTCGGGGAATCGTTGTCACACCGGCAGTTCGGCTCGGGTTTCCGCCTCGACCGCGACGAATGGGCGTGGTACCGCTCGCAATACGTGCGTGATCCGGAGCTGTACCGGGACCCGCGGGCGTCGGTGCTGTACGACGACGCCCTCGACGGCCTCCCGCCGACGTACGTGGCCACGTGCGGCTTCGACCTGCTCCGCGACGAAGGCGAGGCCTACGCGGCCCGCCTGGCTTCGGCGGGAGTCCCGCTGGTGCACCGACGGCACGAAGGCCAGCTCCACGGCTTCGCCAACCGCGTCGGCATCGACCCGGACGCCCGAGCGGCGATGATCCACACGGCCGGGGTCCTCCGAGCCGGCCTCGCCCTCGGTCCTCACCCGTGATCAGAGGGACGACACGCGTGATTGAAGGGTCGACACTCGTGATCGGAGGGACGACACGGCGAAACTCGCTCGATCCGGCGTGTCGACCCCGCAATCACGCGAGTCGACTCTCCAATCACGCGTGTCGGCTGCTCGATCACGCCGTCAGCGCACGGGGAGGTGGACCGTCACGCCCAGGCCGCCGCCCACGATCGGTTCCGCCGCCACGCTTCCGCCGTGCGCCGCGACCGCCGCCCGGACGATCGAGAGCCCCAGACCCGCGCCGGACCGAGCCGTGCGCGCCACGCCCGCGCGGCGGAACGGCTCGAACAGCTCCGCCACCGTCGCCGGGTCCACCAGGCCGCCGGACGAGCGCACCCGCAGCATCGACCACTGCGGGCCCGGCTGCGTCACGACCTCCAGCCAGCCGCCCTCGACGTTGTGGCGGACCGCGTTCTCCAGCAGGTTGCCCGCGATCCGCTCCAGCAGCGCCGGGTCGCCGAACGCCGGCGCCGGCACCACCGCGAACGTCGCCCGGATCCCGCGTTGCTGGGCTTCCGCGCGCGCCGCGCGCCAGGCGCGGTCGATGACCGCCGCCAGGTCGACCGGCTCGCGGACCCCGAGCCCGGCGCCGTCGGTGCGGGCCAGCAGCAGCAGCGAGTTCACCAGCTGCCCGGCGCGCTCGGTCGCGTCGCGGACCACCCCGCCCATCCGGCGCAGCTCGGCTTCGTCGGCGTCGTCGTCGGCGAGGGTGACGTCGAGCTCGGTGCGGATCACCGCCAGCGGCGTCCGCAGCTCGTGGCTCGCGTTAGCGACGAAGTGGCGCTGCGCGTCGAACGCGGACTGGAGCCGGTCGAGCATGTCGTCGAACGTGCCGGCGAGCTCGGCCAGCTCGTCGCGCGAGCGCACTTCGCCGATCCGCTCGCCCAGCGACTCGATCGACAGCCGCCGGGCCGCCCCGGTGATCTCGCGCAGCGGCAGCAGCACGCGCGAGGTGAACGTCCAGGCGAGGATCGCCGCGGCCGCGACCACCAGCAGGAACGCGATCGACCCGAACAGCAGCATCCGGTTGCGGGCGTGCACGCGCAGGTGGTCCGCGAGCGTGGACGCGTCGACCTGGGCGCCGTCGACGACGACCGTGCTGCCCGGCGGCATCTGCGGGACCGCGTCGAGCGAGTCCCGGACGAGCGTCCAGGCCAGCCAGAGCAGCAGCAGGCTGACGGCGGCGACGAGCACGGTCGCCAGCAGGGTGATCCGGGCGCGGAGGCTGCGGGTGCCCGGCAGGTTCACGCGCGTGGCGCGCCGGGCTCCGGCACCCGGTACCCGGAGCCGACGACGGTCTCGATGATCCCGGGCTCGCCGAGCTTCTTGCGCAGCGTCATGACGGTGACCCGGACGGTCGTGGTGAACGGGTCGGCGTTCTCGTCCCACACGCGTTCGAGCAGCTCTTCACTGCTGACGACCGAACCGGCGGCCGAGAGCAGCACCTCGAGGACGCCGAACTCCTTGCGCGTCAGCTCGACCGGCCCGCTCGCCCGGCGCACGGTGCGCTTCGCCGGGTCCAGCTCGACGTCACCCGCGGTCAGCAGCGGCGGCGCGGCCGGGGTGGCGCGCCGGCCCAGCGCCCGCACCCGGGCGACCAGCTCGGGGAAGGCGAAGGGTTTGGCGAGGTAGTCGTCGGCGCCGAGGGACAGCCCCTCGACGCGGTCGGACACCGAGCTGCTCGCGGTCAGCATCAGCACCCGGGTGAGCTCCCCGGACGCGACGATCTCCCGGCACAGCTCGTCCCCGGACATCCCGGGCAGGTCCCGGTCCAGCAACACGACGTCGTACCGCGTGACGGCGGCCTTTTCGTGCCCGTCGTCACCCGTGAGCGCGACGTCCACCGCCATGCCTTCGCGGCGCAGGCCACGGGCGATCGCGTCGGCCAGGGGTTCTTCGTCCTCGACTACCAAAACTCGCACGAGACCACAATTCCATATTTTCCTGAGAGTGCCCTTTAAGGACCGTGTGCGTCCGGTGTGGCCCACCGCAGCGCGAACCACAGCCGCATGCGGACCTCCGGGTCCGCCAGGTCCACGTCCAGGGCCTTCTCCACCTGGGCGATCCGGTGCCGGACGCTGTTGCGGTGCACGCCCAGCTCCGCGGCCGTCGGTTCCCAGCCGCCGTGGTGGGACAGCCAGGCGCGCAAGGTCCGGACCAGCTCGCGATCCGTCCGGTCCCGGGAGACCAGCGGCGCCAGCAGCTTCGTCGCGTATCCGCGGGAGGCGCCCGGGTCGAGCAGCGTGTCGAAGTCGGGCGGCCCGCTCCCGGCGACGACCGGCCGGCCGAGCACCTGCGCCCGCGAAAGCAGCAGCTCCGCCTCCGCCACCGCCGTGGCCGGCCGCGCGACCGGCACCGGTGAACCCGCCGCCGCGAGCCAGCCGTGCGCGCGCAGGTCCTCCAGCTCCGGCACCGCGGGACCGACGATCGCCACGAACCGCGGTCCCGGCAGCACCTGGACCAGCGGGGTGTCGAGCCGGGCCCGCAGCCAGTCCGGCCGCTGCGCCACCTCGTCCGGGCCGCGCCGGTAGGAGGACCCCACGACCAGGCGGCAGCGGTCCGAGCCGAGCAGCTCGCGCGCCACCTCGCCGGCCGAAACCCGTTCGAGGAGCAGGCCGGTCGCCGCCGCGCCCAGCTCGGCCGCGTCCGAACCGGCGCGCCCGACCAGGCCCAGCAGCGCCGCGCCGACCGCTAGGATCGCCCGGTCGGCGCCGTCGAACCGCCGGGTGCGCCCGACGACCACCAGGTGCGACGCCGTCGCCTGCGGGTACACCGGCTGGACCACCACGAACTCGTCGCCGGCCTCGGTGGTCGCGCTGCGGATCCCGCTGCCCGCCCGCACGGTCGCCATCAGTTCCGCCACCTGGGGCGGCAGCGGCGTGGGCGCATCGTGCGCCGAGGCCAGGACGTCCCCGGCGCCGACCAGCGCGACCCACGACCGCAGCCGCGCCGCGAGCGACGACGTCAGCTCGCCCAGCCCGCCGCCCGCGGCCCGGGTCAGCGCCTCCCGCGCCGCCGTGATCCGCCGCTGCTCGCGCTGCCCCGCCTCGGTCAGCGCCACCGACACCGCCTGGTTGACCGCCAGGAACGGCGTCCGCGACGGCACCACCAGCAACGGCAGCCCGTGCCGCGCGCACGCCCGGCGCAGCGGTTCCGGCAGCGTCTCGTGCACCGTCGGGGTGAGCCCGAACCCCAGCGCCGTCACGCCGGCGTCGCGCAGCCCGCGCACGTACCGGTCGATCCGCTCCGGCAGGTTCACGCCCGCGGTGAGGATCAGCTCGCCGCCCACCAGGTAGGGCACGGGGTCCTGCAGCTCGCTCACGTGGGCCCAGCGCACGGGAAGGTCCAGTGCGCCCGGCCGCAGCGTCTCGCGGACGGCGTGCAGCGCCAGCTCCCGGTTGCCGACAACTGCCCGTAACGGGACATTCACTTCCGTGGACAACGGATCGACGTTCTGGGTCATCTCATCCCCGACTGTGTCGACTTGTGGACGAATCATCCCATGCCGCCGGGGTGGCGGCCGAACCTACGGTGACCCGAACACCACCGAGGCAAGGAGGACGCCGTGACCGGGGACTACGCCGTGATCGCGTTGTACATCGCGGGGATGCTCGGAGTCGGCTGGTACGGCCTCCGGCTCGCGAAGACGAAGTCCGACTACCTCGTCGCCGGGCGGCGGCTGGGCTGGTTCATGTACTCCGGCACGATGTCGGCCGTCGTGCTCGGCGGCGCGTCCACCGTCGGCGGCGTGAAGCTCGGCTACACCTACGGCATCTCCGGCATGTGGCTGGTCGTCAGCATCGGCGTCGGCATCCTCGTGCTGCACGCGCTGTTCGCGCGGCGGCTGGTGCGGCTGAAGGTCTACACCGTCGGCGAGATGCTCGACCTGCGCTACGGCGGCCGCACCAGCGCGGTGTCCGGCGTCGTCATGTGGGGCTACACCCTGATGCTCACGGTCACCTCGACGCTGGCCTTCGCGACCATCTTCAAGGTGCTCTTCGACCTGCCGAACTGGGCGGGCATCGCGATCGGCGGCTCGATCGTGGTCCTCTACTCGGTGCTCGGCGGCATGTGGTCGATCACCCTCACCGACATCGCCCAGTTCGTCATCAAGACCATCGGCATCCTGGCGATCCTGCTGCCGGTCGCGATCAGCTCCGCCGGCGGCTTCTCCGGCATGAGCGAAAAGCTCGACGCGAGCTTCTTCAGCTTCACCTCGATCGGCACCGACACGATCATCACGTACTTCGTCATCTACACCTTCGGCCTGCTGATCGGCCAGGACATCTGGCAGCGCGTGTTCACCGCCCGCACCCCGGCGATCGCGACGTCCGGCGGCATCACCTCCGGCGTCTACTGCCTGGTCTACGGCCTGGCCGGCGCCCTGATCGGCACCGCGGCGCACACGTTGTACCCGGATCTGGCCAGCGCGCAGGACGCCTTCGCGACGATCGTCGAACGCCTGCTGCCGACCGGCGTCCGCGGCCTGGTGCTGGCCGCCGCGCTCTCGGCGATGATGTCGACCGCGAGCGGCGCGCTCATCGCCTGCTCCACCACCACGACGTCGGACCTGCTCACCAAGATCGGCCTGAAGAAGGGCGGCGAGGTCCGCCGCAACCGGATCGCGACGCTGGTGCTGGGGCTGATCGCGATCGGCATCGCGATGGTCGTCGACGACGTCGTCAACGCCCTCACCATCGCCTACGACATCCTGGTCGGCGGCCTGCTGGTCGCGATCGTCGGCGCGCTGTTCTGGAAGCGCGGCACGCGGCAGGGCGCGTACGCGTCGATGATCGCCGGCACGGTGTCCGTGATCGCCTTCATGATCATCGACGGCGTCGACGCCAACACCCCGATCTACTGGGGCCTCGGCGCGAGCCTGGTCGTCTACCTGGCGGTCAGCTTCGCCACGCCCCGCACGGCCGACTCGATCCTCGCCGTCTGGACCCGCCGCCTGAACGGCGCCGGGACCGAAGAGCCGGAAGCGGCCACCCCCGCACCGGTCGAAGCCTGAACCCACCCCGAGAACAGGAGCGCCCAGCAGTGAACGACATGCCCCCGGTCGGCCCGCTCGACTCGTCCCGGGTCCCCCGGTTCGCCGGCTTCGCGACCTTCGCGCGGCTCCCGCGGATCGACCAGGTCACCCACGCCGACATCGCCGTCGTCGGAGTGCCCTTCGACTCCGGCGTGTCCTACCGGCCCGGCGCGCGGTTCGGCCCGGCGGCGGTGCGCGAGGCGAGCCGGCTGCTGCGGCCGTACCACCCGGACCTGGACGTCTCGCCGTTCGCCGAGAAACAGGTCGTCGACGCCGGCGACATCGCGGTCAACCCGTTCAACATCGGCGAAGCGATCGAAACGCTGCAACAGGAAGCCGAAGCGCTGCAAGCGAACGGGACGCGGCTGGTGACGGTCGGCGGCGACCACACCATCGCGCTCCCGCTGCTGCGGGCCGCGGCGAAGCAGCACGGACCGGTCGCCCTGCTGCACTTCGACGCGCACCTCGACACCTGGGACACCTACTTCGGCGAGCCGTACACCCACGGCACCCCGTTCCGGCGGGCGTCCGAAGAGGGCATCCTCGACACGAGCGCGCTGTCGCACGTCGGCACGCGCGGGCCGCTGTACGGCAAGCGGGACCTCGAAGAAGACCGGCGGCTCGGCTTCGGCATCGTCACCTCCGGCGACGTCCTGCGCCGCGGGGTCGCCGAGACAGTCGACGCGCTGCGGCAGCGCATCGGCGACCGGCCGCTCTACGTGTCGGTCGACATCGACGTGCTCGACCCGGCCCACGCACCCGGCACCGGCACCCCCGAAGCGGGCGGGATGACCAGCCGCGAGCTCCTCGAAATCCTGCGCGGGCTGCGCGATCTCAACCTGGTCGGGGCCGACGTCGTCGAGCTGGCCCCCGCTTACGATCACGCCGAGATCACCGCCATCGCGGCCTCCCACGTCGCCTACGACCTGGTGAGCCTGCTGTCCTTGGGAAAGAGCGAATGACCGATACCCGACGCATCGGCGGCGACGTCGTCGTGGAGACCCTGCGCGCGCTGGGCGCCGACACGGTGTTCGGCCTGCCGGGCCAGCACGCGCTGGGCCTGTTCGAGGCACTGCGGCGCGCCGGCGACCTGCGCGTGATCAGCGGGCGTGTGGAGAACAACCTCGCCTTCGCCGCCGACGGGCACGCCCGCGCCCGGCTCGCGGCCGACCCCGACGGCCCGGTGCCGGTGACGCCCCTGGTCGTCTCGACCGGCCCGGGCGCGCTGCTGACGTTGGCTTCCCTGCAGGAGTCCCGGGCCGCGTCGGTGCCGGTGCTCGGGATCTCCAGCCAGATCCCGGTCGCCGGGCTCGGCGGCGGACGGCACGGCTACCTGCACGAGCTGCCCGACCAGCAGGCGAGCTTCCGGGACGTCGTGAAGTCGGTGCACGTCGTGCGCCGCGCGAGCCAGATACCGACCGCGCTGCGCGAGGCCTGGACGTCGGCCGCGACCGCGCCGTACGGCCCCGTGTGGGTCGAGATCCCGCAGGACGTGCTGCTCGGCCCGGCCGGGATCCCGCCGATCACGTCGGTGGCGGCCACTCCCCCACTCCTGGAGCCACTGCCGGAGCTGGTCACCGAGGCCGCCGACCTGCTGGCCGCGGCTTCGAACCCGGTGATCCTGGCGGGCGGCGGCGCGCTGCGGTCCGGCGCGCACGCCGAGCTGACGGCCCTGGCCGAGGCGCTGCGCGCGCCGGTGATCTCGACCTTCGGCGGCAAGGGCGTCTTCGGCTGGGACCACGAGCTGTCCGGGCGGTCGTGGATGGAGGACTGGCACACGACGGAGTTCCTCGCGGACGCCGACGTGCTGCTCGTGCTCGGCTCCGGGCTCGGCGAGCTGTCCAGCAACTACCGCGAGTTCGCCCCGCGCGGCCGGGTGATCCAGGTCGAGGCCGACCTGGGCAAGCTGGAGTCGAACTACCCCGGCCTGGGCATCCACGCCGACGTCCGGCTCACGCTGCAGGCGCTGCTGGAGTGGGTGCCGATGCGGGCGTCCGACGGCCGGGCCGAAGCCGCCGTTTCGGGGTTGCTGTCCCGCGTCGAGTCGCGGTTGGCCGGTCAGGACCTGGCCGTCGAGCGCAAGCTGATCGACGACATCCGCGCGGCGCTCCCCGACGGCACGCAGACGTTCTGGGACATGACGATCGCCGCGTACTGGGCCTGGTCGGCGTGGAACCCCGAAGGCGCGCCGATCCACACCGCCCAGGGTGCGGGCGGGCTGGGCTACGGCCTGCCGGGCGCGCTCGGCGGCGCGGCCGCCGGGGCACCCACGCTCGCCGTGTCCGGCGACGGCGGTGCGATGTACGGCGTCGCCGAGCTGGCGACCGCGGTGCAGCACGGCCTCGACGTCACGTGGCTGGTCGTCGACGACGGCGGCTACGGCGTCCTGCGCGAGTACCTGACCGACGCGTTCGGCCACACCACGGCCACCGAGCTGGCCCGGCCCGACTTCGTGGCCTTGGCGTCGTCGTTCGGCGTGTCCGCGAGGTTGTCCTCTTTGGACACCGTGGGTGCGGACCTGGCGGCGGCGCTGCGCACGCCGGGGCCGTCCGTGGTCGTCCTCCCCGCCCTGCTGAAGCTGTTCGCGCCGACCCACCTGGAGCAGGCATGACCCGCACCCTCGACCTGACCGACCCCGCGACCGGCGAGGTGTTCGGCACCAGCGTCATCGCCGGGCAGTCCGATGTGGACCACGCGCTCGAATCCGCCGCGCAAGCGTTTGCGGTGTGGCGTCGCAGCACTCCGGCGCAGCGGCAGCTGGCCCTGCTGAAGATCGCCGACGCCCTCGAAGCGCGGGCCGCGGAGTTCGCCGACCTCGAAGTGCGCGAGACGGGCAAGATCCGGTCGGTCGTGCTGGAGGAGGAGATCCCGGAGTGCGTGAGCGCGCTGCGGTTCTTCGCCGGCGCCGCGCGGAACCTGGAAGGCACCGCGGCCGGGGAGTACACCCCGGGCCACACGTCGGTGATCCGCCGTGAGCCGGTGGGCGTCTGCGCGCAGATCGCGCCGTGGAACTACCCGCTGATGATGGCGGTCTGGAAGATCGCGCCGGCGCTGGCGGCGGGCAACACCGTGGTGCTCAAGCCGGCCGAGACGACGCCGTCGACCGCCGTGCTGCTGGCCGAGGTGGCCGCCGAGTTCCTGCCGGAGGGTGCGTTCACCGTGCTGACCGGCGACCGCGACACCGGCCGCGCACTGGTGCGCCACCCGATCACGGAGCTCGTCTCGATCACCGGGTCGACGCGCGCGGGCATCGACGTCGCCACCGTGGCGGCCGCCGACCTCAAGCGCACCCACCTGGAGCTGGGTGGCAACGCGCCGCTGCTGGTGTTCCCGGACGTCGATCTCGCGGCGACGGCGGAAGGCATCGTCGGCGCGGCCTTCTACAACGCGGGCCAAGACTGCACCGCGGGTAGCCGGGTGCTGGTGCACGCGTCGATCCACGACGACTTCGTCCGCGAGCTGACGAAGGTCGCGGCGACGCAGACGCCCGGCGTCGACTTCGGGCCGCTCAACAGCGCGGCGCAGTTCTCGCGCGTCGAAGGCCTGGTTGAACGCCTGCCGTCGCACGCCCGCCTCGAAACCGGCGGGACGCGGTTCGGCTCGACGGGGTTCTACTTCTCCCCCACCGTGGTTTCCGGGCTGCGCCAAGACGACGAGATCGTCCAGGAGGAGATCTTCGGGCCGGTCATCACCGTGCAGTCCTTTTCGGACGAAGGTTCGGCCGTGGAGCTGGCCAACGGCGTCCCGTACGGGCTGGCGTCGTCGGTCTGGACGAACGACCTCGGCGTTGCCGCGCGGGTGTCGGCCGGCCTGGACTTCGGCTGTGTGTGGGGCAACACGCACGGGCCGCTGGTCGCCGAGATGCCGCACGGCGGGTTCGGCCACTCCGGCCACGGCAAGGACCTTTCCGCGTACGCCTTCGCCGAGTACACCCGCGTCAAGCACGTGATGACGAGGTTCGCATGAGCGACAAGATCACCGAGGTCGAGCAGCACGGGATCGCGCCGATCCCGCCGGACGAACAGACGTCGCGCCCGCGTGACCTGTTCCGGATGGCGTTCGGCGGCGCGAACACGTTCGCCACGATCATCCTCGGCACGCTGCCGATCGCGTACGGCCTCAGCTTCCGCGACGCCGCGCTGGCGACGGCGCTCGGCGTCGTCGTCGGCGGCCTGGTCCTGGCGCCGATGGCGTTGTTCGGGCCGCGCACGCGGACCAACAACGCGGTGTCGTCCGGCGCGCACTTCGGCGTCGTCGGGCGCTGCGTCGGGTCGTTCCTGTCGCTGCTGACGGCGATCACGTTCTTCGCGATCTCGGTCTGGGTCAGCGGCGACGCGGTGGCCGGCGCGGCGCAACGGCTTTTCGGCTTCGACGGCGGCGCGACGCTGCGCGGGATCGCGTACGGCCTGATCGCGATCGCGACGCTCGTCGTCTGCATCTACGGCTACCGGTTCATGCTGCTGGTCAACCGGATCGCGGTGGTGCTCGGCACGGCGATCATGCTGCTGGGCATAGTCGCGTACGGCGGCTCGTTCGACCCGGGGTACGCGGGCACCGGGACGTACGCGCTGGGCACGTTCTGGCCGACGTTCACCCTGGCGGCCTTGACGGCCCTGGCCAACCCGATCTCGTTCGGCGCGTTCCTCGGCGACTGGGCCCGCTACATCCCTTCTTCGTTCAGCAAGCGCTCTCTGCTTGCGGCGCCGTTCCTCGCCCAGGTGGCGACGCTGCTGCCGTTCGGCTTCGGCATCGCGACGGCGACGCTGGTCGCCGACCCGGCCGACTACATCACCGGCCTGACGGCGGTTTCCCCGCTCTGGTACGCGATCCCGCTGATCGTGGTGGCCCTGATCGGCGGCCTGTCGACGGGCACGACGTCGCTGTACGGGACGGGCCTGGATTTCAGCTCGATCTTCCCGCGCCTGTCCCGCGTCCAGGCGACGCTGCTGATCGGGACGCTGAGCGTGGCGTTCATCTTCGTCGGCAACTTCGTGCTGGACATGGTGTCGAGCATCAACGCGTTCGCGACGCTGATCGTGCTGTGCACGTCCCCGTGGATGGTGATCATGATGATCGGCTTCCTCCAGCGGCGCGGGTTCTACGACGTGGCGGACCTGCAGGTGTTCAACGAAGGCCGCCGAGGTGGCCGGTACTGGTTCACCCGCGGGGTCAACTGGCGCGCGATGGCGGCGTGGATCCCGGCGACGACGCTCGGGTTGCTGTGCGCGAACACGCCGATGATCGCCGGGCCGCTGCGAGATGTGGCGGGTGGGGTGGACGTCAGCCTGCTGGTGACTTTGGTGACGGCGGCGGTGACGTATCCGGTGCTGGTGAAGCTGTTCCCGGAGCCCCCGGAGGTCTTCGGCTCCGTGCCGGCGCCCGCGGCCGTCCTCACGGTGCCCGCGGAGGCGTAAACGGCCGATCGTCTTGGGCTCCTACGACCGGTAGACAAGGCGCCAGAGACGGGCGGGCTGGAGAGGATCAGGGCCCAGAGGACCAGCGACGGAAGGTGATCGAAGGGTCGGCGCGCACCCTCGGCAAAGTACGGAAGACGGGCTGTCGATATCCGCAGTGCCAGAGAGAGCGGTTCCGGCGGCCGCGTGACCTAGAAAGTTGATCGAGTTGGGCGAGCGAGGGTTCAAGGTCCACTCGGCGCACGGCCAGCGAGCCTTGACCAGCCCAAATGACCGGCTCACCAGATGAGTGGCTAGTAAATTACGTCGGGCGTCTGGCTGAAATCCAGATCGCTTCATGGCGATGTGGCCCAACTAGCGGTGGATGTGATCCATCAAATTTCTCCACACTCCGCTCAAGGATGGTAAACCCTTGAAGATGCTCATCAACCTCTTTCACTGACGGAAGTTCGATACCCGGGGTGCAATGCTCGTCACCCATTGGCACGCCGTCCGTAAGAGAGCAAAACAAGAGAGTTCCACCTGGTCGTATGAGGTTCAGCAGGTGTTCATGCGTTGCGCGATCATTTTGCGGCAGGCAATGATAGAGGCCATATGAAACGAGGACATCGACTTCCAGACCGACTGGCCGCCAGGTTCGTACGTCTGCCACCGAGTAGCTTCCAAGCACCGGCCGACCATTCGAATGAAACCGTTCATGAAGAAGCTTAATGGCAACATCAGAATGGTCTATTCCTATAACGTCAAAGCCGAGACGCTCCAGATGGATTGCGTTTTTCCCATCTCCACAACCTGCATCCAGGGCGATCTTAGATTGACCTTGATAAGACAACCCGCCAACCAGACGCCCCGGCGAATCACCCCACAGCGGAAGCCCAGCTCGACTAAGATACAATCGATCATACGGACGCTGGGGCAGGCCAGCGCCCGAGGACGCTTCAGTAATGCTCATTGCTCTAGACCGAGCATCATTTGTGTTGCTCCAAGTACAAGAGGACGATTCAACTTGGGGTGAGCTGCGTGAGCCAAGGTCATTAGACACAGGCAGCTCCTATAGTGATCGAAACTAATCCCTGACTCCTCAGCAAAACGGCGAACTTCTTGCACGCCCTCAAGGACGCTTTTAACAACTGTCGCATAGGGCATATTGGAAGGCACTCGCACACCTTGGTAACTATTGCACAATTGCCATTCCAGACGAAGCATTTCACGAAGGTCTGCCTGCATAGGGATGGATAGATTCTTCAAAGAAACTTCAAGCATTACCAAGTCTACAACGAGACTGCCATCATCGCGGCACCAAGCGAAGTCAATAGGCCAGCACTCCCGACTCGTACTGTCGACAAGAACATTTTGCGAGTGCAGGTCGCCGTGCGAAATCGATAACGGGACATCAATGGAACGCTCGCGCATCACGGCAACTTGGTCGCCAGGTTCGCGCCACGGAACTTGACATATTTCCTCCACCCAATCCTGAAGATCACTCCACTCAGGCGGAAATATGGACGACGAGGCCCCCTTGGCAAGGTATGGATCAAGTAGCTTGCCAAGTTTTATTGGATGCAGCCCTCCTTGTATTCCCGGCTCATACCAGGGCGCAAGCCTCTCCCTGACAAGCCGAGCAATAATCTTGCTACCAGTTCGCGTGCTACGAATATAGTTCCGCAAACTCTCGACATTGGCATGTATCGAAAGTCCCCTTAACTCCTGCGCAATCAACCCGAGATGACTGCCGCGGCGACGAACTGGAAACTCGATTCCCGGCAAGTAAGGCGAACACAGTCTTTCAACCGCATCCGCCTCTCGGTCGATTTTCCTTGCAATATCAACTTTAACGACGAACTGCTTCGAAAAGCGTCCCGCTTCGTCCGAATACCTCGCCCGGAGAACCTTGGCGCCACTCAAGCCCTTATCCATTGGCGCCAACCATATCTGAGAAGCAGTTCTCGGCAATATGGACAGAATTAAGAGTGCTTCCTCTTCTCCAAGACCATCAAGTAGTATGGGGCCTTCCAACTGCTGCCGGACATCTGCAGGACGTCCGCCCGCACCGGGAAGAAAGCCTCGATGGTTATCGAATATATCCGAGATGATCAAATCGGTGAGCGCAGCAATATCACTTCTACCCATAGGAGGCTGATTTGCCACGATCACCCCTCGCCATCCCTCGCTGTTCGCTTATACGATGAAGCAATAGTAAACTGCTCGGGTGCCACTTGAAAAGCATCCACCATCATAAGGTTGGCGGCGTAAGTGCACCACGTCCATCGCCAGTACTCCAACCGTTCGACATCGATCAATTCGGCGAGTTCGACAGGCTCCTCCTGCCTGAGCTCGGCTGCCAGACGCCGGGTGATTCCTATAGCCCGCTCAACCGTCGTCTGCTCACGCTTGGCCTACCATGCCGGATTCAAAGCCCTCTGGCTAGCACGCGGCCGACAGTCACGCGGATATCCGCTGCGGTAGCCGCGTCGGTTGCGAAGGCAGCCGCAAGAGGAGGACGACAGACGGAGCTGCGCCGGCCCTCCCAGGCAGGCCGATGGTGGACTCGCCTTGCTCATAGGACGGACTACGAGCCACCTAGTCCCACATGGGACATGCTTCGGCGCACAGAGCCCGTCACAAGTAGGTAGCCAAATATGAGATCGCCTTCATCGCCGGTCAGCTGCGGTTCGCGTCCTTCTTTTCGGACGCGGGTTCCGAAACCGAGCCCAGTCGGGAAGCCCACTCCGTCACCCGGCGGGCCACATCCTGAGCCGTCAGCCCGATGCGCCCCAGAACCTCGTCCCGGCTTCCCAAGTCATGGAACGTCTGCGGCACCGCCAAATCCCGCAGCGGGACATCACACTCGGCGTCACGGAACATCGCCGCCAGCGCCGAGCCGAAGCCGCCGTGGCGCCCACTGTCCTCGACCGTCACCACCAGCTTGTGCTGGGACGCCAGGGCCACCAGCTCGGCCGGGACCGGCAGGACCCAGCGGGGGTCGACCACCGTCACGCCGATGCCCTGGTCGGCGAGCCGGTCGGCCGCCGCCAGGCCCAAGGTCGCGAACGGGCCCACCGTCACCAGCAGCACGTCGGCACCTTCGACCGGGCGCCGCAGCACGTCGACCGTGCCCAGCCGCTCGACCGCCGTGACGTCCGTGCCGACCTTGCCCTTCGAGAAGCGCAGCGCCGTCGGGCCGTCGGACACCGCCACGGCCTCGCGCAGCTCCTCGCGCAGCGTCGCCGGGTCGCGCGGGGCCGCCACGCGCATGCCCGGCACCATGCCCAGCAGCGACAGGTCCCACATGCCGTGGTGGCTCGGGCCGTCCGGGCCGGTGATGCCGGCGCGGTCCAGCACCAGCGTCACCGGCTGGCGGTGCAGCGCGACGTCCATCAGCACCTGGTCGAACGCGCGGTTGAGGAACGTCGAGTAGATCGCGACGACCGGGTGCAGCCCGCCCATCGCCAGCCCGGCGGCCGACGTGACCGCGTGCTGTTCGGCGATGCCGACGTCGTACCAGCGGTCCGGGAACGCCTCGGCGAACTTGTCGAGGCCGGTCGAGCGCAGCATCGCCGCCGTGATCGCGACGACGTCCTCGCGCTCGGCGCCGATCTTCGCCAGCTCGTCGCCGAACACACCGGTCCAGCTCGGGCCCTTCACCGGCGGCAGGCCGGTCTCGGGGTCGATCGGGTCGGTCTGGTGCATCTGGTCGTGCTCGTTGTTCACCGCGGGCGCGTAGCCGTGGCCCTTCTCGGTCACCACGTGCACGATCACCGCGCCGCCGAACGTCTTCGCGCTGTGCAGGGCCTTCTCCAGCGCCACCTGGTCGTGACCGTCGACCGGGCCGAGGTACTTCAGGCCGAGGTCGGAGAACATCGCCTGCGGGCTCAGCGCGTCCTTCAGCCCGGCCTTCGCGGCGTGCAGCGCGGCGTAGATCGGCTTGCCGACGACCGGGGTGTGCCTGAGGAGCTCGCGGCCGCCGTCGAGCAGCCGCTCGTAGCCCGGCTGCAGGCGCAGCGCGGCGAGGTGGTCGGCCAGGCCGCCGATGGTCGGCGAGTAGGAGCGGCCGTTGTCGTTGATGACGACGACGACCGGGCGCTCGCGGTGCGCGGCGAGGTTGTTGAGCGCCTCCCAGCACATGCCGCCGGTGAGCGCGCCGTCCCCGACGACGGCGACCGCGTGCCGCTCGCCACCGTCCAGGGCGAACGCCTTCGCCAGACCGTCCACATAGGACAGTGCGGAGGACGCGTGGCTGCTCTCGACCCAGTCGTGGTCACTCTCCGCGCGCGACGGGTAACCGGTGACGCCGCCGGTCTGGCGCAGCCGGTCGAAGCCGTCCGCACGGCCGGTGACGATCTTGTGCACGTAGGCCTGGTGCCCGACGTCCCAGACGATCGCGTCGCGCGGCGAGTCGAACACGCGGTGCAGCGCGAGGGTCAGCTCGACGACGCCGAGGTTCGGCCCCAGGTGCCCGCCGGCGCGGCGGACCTTGTCGACGAGGAAGTCCCGGATCTCGGCGGACAGTTCGCCGAGGTCCTCGACACTCATGCGCTTCAGGTCCGCCGGTCCGCTCACGGACTCCAGCAACGTCACTCGTCTCCACCTCACTTGGTCACCACGCCTCGTTCCGGCCAGTCTACGGAGGACGGCCACCGGCCTTCCGCCCGCCGCGTCCGGCGTCACAGGCGGAGTGCGATCGCCCGTCATCTCCCGGGGTGAACCTCGTCTCCCCGCCGTGCTGTGGCGGTCACGCGGCGTGGCCACGAGAATGGGACGCATGGCGGACTTCTTCATCGGCGGCGACTGGGTGGACGCGATCGGCGGCGGCCGGCGGGAGATCCGCTGCCCGGCCGACGGTTCCCTGGTCGCGACGGTCGCCGAGGGCACCGCCAAGGACACCGAGGCCGCCATCGCGGCGGCGCGCCGGGCGTTCGACACCGGCCCGTGGCCCGGCACGCCCGCGCACCTGCGCGGTGACCTGCTGCTGCGCACCGCGGACCTGCTGGACCGCGACGCGGAGGCGTTCGCCCGCGCCGAGTCGCTCGACACCGGCAAGCGCCTGGTCGAGAGCCGCTACGACATGGCCGACATCGCCGCCTGCCTGCGCTACTTCGGCAAGCTCGCGGCGCAGGACGCGGGCCGCGTCGTCGACACCGGCAACCCGGACGCGTTCAGCCGGATCGTGCACGAACCGGTCGGCGTCTGCGGGCTGATCACGCCCTGGAACTACCCGCTGCTGCAGACCGTGTGGAAGATCGCACCGGCGCTGGCCGCGGGCAACACGTTCGTGCTCAAGCCCAGCGAGCTGACGCCGCACACGTCGATCCTGTTCCTGAAGCTGCTCACCGAGGCGGGCCTGCCGCCCGGCGTCGCGAACCTGGTGCTCGGGGCCGGCGCCGAGGTCGGCGCGCCGCTGGCCGAGCACCCGGACGTCGACCTCGTGTCGTTCACCGGCGGGCTGGCCACGGGCAAGGTGATCGCCGCCGCGGCCGCCGGGACGGTCAAGAAAGTGGCCCTGGAGCTGGGCGGGAAGAACCCCAACGTGGTCTTCGCCGACGCCGATTTCGAGACGGCGGTCGACTACGCGCTGACGGCGGTGTTCCTGCACTCGGGCCAGGTGTGCTCGGCGGGCGCGCGGCTGATCGTGCAGCGGGAGTGGCACGACGAGTTCGTCGCCGAGCTGGTGCGCCGGGCCGAGCGGATCCGCCTGGGCGGGCCGTTCGACGAGCGCGCCGAGACCGGGCCGCTGATTTCGGCGGCGCACCGCGCCAAGATCGAGCGGTACGTGGCGGCGGCGCTGGCCGAGGGCGCGGTGCTCCGGACGGGCGGCCGCCGGCCGGACGACCCGGCGCTGGCCGACGGCTTCTACTACCTGCCCACCATCCTGGACCAGGTGAAACAGGGGGCGTCGGCGGTCGTCGACGAGTCGTTCGGGCCGGTGCTGACGGTCGAGACGTTCACCGACGAGGACGACGCGGTCCGCATCGCCAACGACACCCACTACGGCCTGGCCGGGGCGGTGTTCACGAACGACGCTTCGCGGGCGCAGCGCGTGGCCGGGCGGCTGCGCCACGGCACGATCTGGATCAACGACTTCCACCCGTACCTGCCGCAGGCCGAGTGGGGCGGCTACAAGCAGTCCGGCTTCGGCCGCGAGCTGGGCCCGACCGGCCTCGGCGAGTACACCGAGGCCAAGCACATCTACCAGAACCTGCGGCCGGCCCCGCAGCGCTGGTTCGCCGGCTGAGCCGGGTCCCCCGATCGGGATCCACCGAACGGCCCAGCGCCGGAAACGTGCTCGGAAAGCCGTTTCCGGCGTCTTATGCTGCGTCCACCCGCGACGCAGGGAGGCCGGAGTGGACCAGCACCGACCGGGGAAGCGGCTCCGCGGCCCGCGCGCCGTGGCGGTGGGGATCGCGGGGCTCGGCGTGATCGCGGGCCTGACCCTGCGCACGGCGGACTACGCCGGGATGCTGCCGCCGGGGACACCGGATCCGGAGCTGGACCTGGGCTTGCGTCTGGTCTGCGCGGCGGCGGTGCTGATCGCGGGCACGCTGGCGTACTTGACGTTCGCCCGCCACCAGGACGAGCCGCTGGCGATGGCATCCCTCCCGGGGTTGGTGGTGACGGGGGTGGTCCTGCGCCACCTGGTGGTGACGCTCCCGGGCGTGACGAGGATCCAACCGGCGGCGCGGGTGGTGCCGGGGGCGGGGTCCTGGGTGCTGCTGGCATCGGGAGTGGCGATGACGGCGGCCGGGTTGGCGGCGGCTTTCGCGGTGCGCCGGGCAGCCTGACTCGGGCACCGCAGCTGGACGCCACGACCGCAAGCGCGCCCGCCCAGCAGCGCAACACCGCGAACCCGGCGGCCGCTGAGTCGGACCCACGACCCGGACAACCGGCTCACAGTGCACCGGGCAGCCTGCCCCTGGGCGCCTGGCGACCACCCCGCCGAACCCCACGACCGCAGGCGGCTCGCCTGGCAAAAGTGTTCACGGTGCGCCGAGCAATCCGCCCCAGGCACCCCGGCGGCCGAGCCGGATCCTCCGCCGCGAGCTACCGAGCAGCACCCTGGCTCCCCCGAACCACGCCGCAGCCTCTCAGCCGCTCACCGCCTTCCGGCCCAGGAACGCCGCCAGCCGGTCCGCCGCCGTCGCCCCCGGACCCGCCTCCACCTCAGGCCCGAACGGCCCGCCCGGCGGCCGGGGCGCCGATCCGAACCGGGACCGCCACTGCTCCAGCGCCCCCTCCGCCAAGTCCGGCAGCAGGTCGGTCGAAGCACCGGTCGCGTCCGCGAGGTCCCAGCCGTGGGCCAGGTACTCGTTCACTCGCATGTGGACCAGGAACACGCCCGGCAGCTCCCCCAGCGGCGTCGACACCTTCCGCTCGAACAACCCCGGCTCGGCCAGCACCGCCCGCGCCGCCGCGACCGATGCCGCGAACGCCGGGACCGGAGCAGCACCCAGGTAGTCGTCGTCCGGAGCCGGTGGTCCCGAACCCGCCCAGAACGCCACCTTCGCGTTGCCGTGCGCCAGGTGGTTGACCACCGCGCGCACGTCCCAGTCCGCGCACGCCGTCGGCAGCGTCCACTGATCGTCGCCGATCGACGAGACCAGGCCGGTCACCGTCGAAGCCGCGGTCGAAGTCCTCGAGAGGAGTCATGCCGGCAGTGTGACGGCCACCACCGACAAAAATTCACGACAGCAGCGCCACGCACTCCACGTGGTGGGTCATCGGGAACGCGTCGAACGCCCGAAGGTCCGTCAGGCCATAGCCGTGCGAAGCGAAAGTCGCCAGGTCACGGGCCAGGGCCGCCGGGTCGCACGCCACGTAGACGATCCGATCGGGTGAACCCGCCACGATCGACTCCACCACCGGCCTGCCCGCGCCCTTGCGCGGCGGGTCCAGCACCACGACGTCCACCGGCTTCGGGGCCGACTCCAGCACGTGCTCGACGCGCCCGGCCTGCCAGGACACCTGCGGCAGGTCGGCCAGGTTCTTCTCGCCGTCGGCGACCGCGCGCCGGCCGGACTCGATCGCCAGCACCCGGCCCGACGAGCCGACCTGCGTGGCCAGCACCGACGCGAACAGCCCGACCCCGGCGTAGAGGTCCCAGGCCGACCCGCCCGCAGGCGCCTCTGCCCACTCGGCCACGACGGCGGCCAGCGTCGACGCCGCCGCCGGGTGGACCTGCCAGAAGCCGTGCGCGTCGAGGTGCCAGTCGCGCCCGGCCGCGTGCTGCACCGCCACGCCGCCGGCCAGCTGCCGGGCGCGGACCTTGCCGCGGACCGTCGACAGCTCGCGCACGTGGACACCGCCGTCGCCGTCGCTGGTGACCTCGAGCTCGCTGCCCGGCCGCCAGCGCCGCGCCAGGACGTCGTCGAGCTCGCCCGGGACCGCGATCGGGCAGTCTTCGAGGGCCACCACCCGGTGGCTGTGGTGGGCGCGCAGGCCCGCGCGCCCCTCGCGGTCGGCGACCAGCCGGACGCGGCTGCGCCAGTCCAGCGGACCGCCGTCGAGGGCCTCCACGACGACCTCGCGCTCGATGCCGGCCAGCCGCTGGAGCTGCTCCGCCACCACCGAAGCCTTCAACGAACGTTGGTACGCGGGCGAAGCGTGCTGCCAGTCGCAGCCACCGCAGCCGCCCGGCACGGCCTGCGGGCACGGCGGCTCGACGCGGGACCCCGAGGCCGACAGGACCTCGATCGCGTCGCCGCGGCAGAACGAACCGCCGTTGTCCTCGGTGACCTCGACGCGGACCTGCTCGCCCGGCAGCGCGTGCCGGACGAACACGACGCGGCCGTCGGCGCGCGCGACGCAGTGGCCGCCGTGCGCCACCGCGCCGACCTCGACCTCGAGGACCCGGCCCAGCCAGCTGGTCATTCGGCGGGCTCCTTGGGTTTCGGTGCGGACACCGGCTTGCCGTTGGGCGAGAAGCCGCGGCGGACGTCGCCGGCCGCGGGCCGCTCGTTGCGGACGCGTGCGGCCGCCTTGGCCGAGGACTCCAGCTGCCACGGCACGCTCGCCACGATCACGCCGGACTGGAACAGCAAGCGGCCCTTGAGCCGCAGCGCGCTCTGGTTGTGCAGCACCTGTTCCCACCAGTGCCCGACCACGTACTCGGGGATGAACACCGTGACCACGTTGCGCGGGTTGTCGCCGCGCACGCGCTTCACGTAGTCGAGGACCGGTTTCGTGATCTCGCGGTAGGGCGACTCGACGACCTTGAGCGGCACCTTGAAGTTGTGCGCGTCCCACTCGGCGGTCAACCGGCGCGTGTCCGCATCGTCCACATTGACCGTCACGGCTTCGAGGACGTCCGGGCGCATCGCCTTGGCGTAGGCCAGCGCGCGCAGCGTCGGCCGGTGCAGTTTGGACACCAGCACGATCGCGTGGTTGCGCGACGGCAGCACGGTCGGGGTGTCGCCCAGGTCCTTCAGCTCGTCGGCGACGCGGTCGTAGTGCCGCCGGATCGCGGTCATCAGCACGAAGATGGCGATCATCGCCGCGATCGCGATCCACGCGCCGAGCAGGAACTTGGTGATGAGCACGATCACCAGCACGACGCCGGTGCAGGTGAGGCCGACCGCGTTGACCGTCTGCGAGCGCCGCATCCGCCGCCGCACGCCGGGGTCGGTTTCCTTGGCCAGCAACCGGTTCCAGTGCCGGATCATGCCCGCCTGGCTCACCGTGAACGACACGAACACGCCCACGATGTAGAGCTGGATGAGCCGGGTGACCTCGGCGTCGAACGCGATGATCAGCACCAGCGCGAACGCCGACAGGAACAGGATCCCGTTGGAGAACGCCAGCCGGTCGCCGCGCGTGTGCAGCTGCCGCGGCAGGTAGCGGTCCTGCGCCAGGATCGAGCCCAGCACCGGGAAGCCGTTGAACGCGGTGTTCGCGGCCAGCAGCAGGATGATGCCGGTGGAGAAGGAGATGTAGTAGAACGCCGGCGGGAAGTCGGCGAACACGGCGTGCGCGATCTGCGCGACGATCGTCTTCTGCTCGTAGCCGGCCGGCGCGCCGGCGAGCTGCTCCGCCGGGTCCTCGGCGAACTTGACGTCGGTGATCGTCGCCAGCGTGATGATGCCGACCAGCATGGTCACCGCGAGCAGGCCCATCATCAGCAGCGTCGTCGCCGCGTTCTTCGACTTGGGTTTCTGGAACGCCGGGACGCCGTTGCTGATCGCCTCGACCCCGGTCAGCGCCGCCGCGCCGGAGGAGAACGCCCGCAGCACCAAGAACGCGTACGCCACCCCCGCGAAGGTCCCTTCGGCGTTCAGCGTGAACCCGGCGCTCTCGGCCTTCATCTCGGTGCCGGTGGCCGCCTGCACCAGGCCCCACACGACCATGACCAGGATGCCCAGGATGAACCCGTATGTCGGGATCGCGAAGGCCTTCCCCGACTCCCGGATGCCGCGCAGGTTCAACGACGTCAGCACGACCACGATGACGATCGAGGCCAGCACCTTGTGCTGCGCCACCCACGGCACCGCCGACCCGATGTTGGCCACACCGGACGAAGTGGACACCGCGACCGTCAGCACGTAGTCGACGAGCAGCGCGCTCGCCACGGTCAGGCCGAACTTCCCGCCCAGGTTCGTGTTGGCGACCTCGTAGTCGCCACCGCCGCTCGGGTACGCGTGCACGTTCTGCCGGTAGGACGCGACGACGACCAGCATGACCAGGGCGACCATGATGCCGATCCACGGCGCCAGCGCGTAGGCGGAGAGACCCGCGACGCTCAGCGTCAGGAAGATCTCTTCCGGCGCGTACGCCACGCTCGAGAGCGCGTCGGACGCGAAGATGGGCAGCGCGATGCGCTTCGGCAGGAGCGTGTGAGCGAGCCTGTCACTGCGGAACGGACGTCCGAGGACCAGGCGTTTCAGCACGGTCGGGAACTTCGACACCACGGAAGACTAACCGGCCGGGCGCACGGTAGGTTCGGCGCTGGCATGTCGGGGTAGGTACGGACGGGTCAACCCGCCGAAGAGGAGGCAGGGCGTGCACGTGGTGATCATGGGATGCGGCCGGGTAGGCGCGTCCCTGGCCGCTGCGCTGGAGCGGCTCGGCCACGAGGTGGCCGTCATCGACAAGAGCCAGCAGGCGTTCCGCCGGCTCGGCAGCGACTTCCACGGCCAGCAGGTCGTCGGGGTCGGGTTCGACCGCAAGGTGCTGATCGAAGCGGGCATCGAGCGGGCCGGCGCGTTCGCCGCGGTGTCCAGCGGCGACAACTCGAACATCATCTCCGCGCGGGTCGCCCGCGAGAACTTCGGCATCGAGCACGTCGTCGCGCGGATCTACGACCACAAGCGCGCGGCGGTGTACGAACGGCTGGGGATCCCGACGGTGGCGACCGTGCCGTGGACCACCGACCGGTTCCTGCGCACGCTCCTGCCGGACGGCGTCGCGTCGGCGTGGCGGGACCCGTCGGGCAACGTCGCGCTGCTGCAGCTCCCGCTGCACGAGGGCTGGGTCGGGCACTCCGTCCGGTCGCTGCAGGAGGCCTCCGGCGCGCGGGTGGCGTTCATCATGCGCTTCGGCACGCCGGTGCTGCCGGACACCAAGACCGTGGTGCAGGACGGCGACGACGTGTGGGTGGCCGCGCGCTCGGGCACCGTCAGCGACGTGTCCAGCGTGGCCAACCGCGAACCGGAGGACGAGGCATGAGGGTCGCGATTGCCGGTGCGGGCGCCGTGGGCCGCTCCATCGCCACCGAGCTGATCGACGGCAGGCACCAGGTGATGCTCATCGAGCGGGAGGCCGACCAGTTCGAGCCGCAGACCGTCGAGCAGGCCGACTGGGTGCTGGGCGACGCCTGCGAGGTGTCGATCCTGGAGGAGTCCGGGATCGAGCAGTGCGACGTCGTGATCGCCGCGACCGGCGACGACAAGGCGAACCTGGTCGTGTCGCTGCTGGCCAAGACGGAGTTCGCGGTGCGGCGCGTGGTGGCGCGGGTGAACAACCCGGCCAACGAGTGGCTGTTCACCGACGCCTGGGGTGTCGACGTCGCCGTGTCGACTCCGCGGATGCTCGCGGCGATGGTCGAAGAGGCGGTCAGCGTCGGCGACCTGGTGCGGCTGATGACGTTCCGGCAGAGCAACGCGAACCTCGTCGAGCTGACACTGCCAGCGGAGACGCCGCTGGCGGGCAAGCCGGTGAGCGACCTGGCGCTGCCGCGGGACGCGGCGCTGGTGACGATCCTGCGGGGCGACCGCGTGATCGTGCCGCAGCCGGAGGACCCCCTGGAGCCGGGCGACGAGCTCCTGTTCGTCGCGACGGCGGACGTCGAGCCGGAGATCCGGACGGCGCTCGGTTACTGAGATCACGAAGAAGGCCCCCGACGCGCGTCGGGGGCCTTTCTCGTGCCGGGCGGGTGCCGCTGGCGCCGCAGCGAACCCGCGACCGTCCCCACCCGCCGGTCAAAGGTCTTGAATGAGTCATTCAGGTCTTCGGAGGTCCTGAATGACTCATTCAAGACATCCGAGCGGGGGTCAGGCTTCGGGAGCCTGGGCGTACTTCTCGCGCAGCCGAGCCTCGACCTCGGCGTCGGTCTCCGGCTTCGGCGCGGTCTCCTCGAGGGCCTTGAGCCGCTTGTCCGAGCGACGCACCGCCCAGACCACCACCAGCAGGCCCAGCCCGTACAGCGGGTACCCCATCGCGATCTTCGCGAAGGCCAGCCAGCCGGTGTAGTCCTCCTGGTAGAGCCACCGCTGGACGACGAACCGGGCGGCGAACACCAGCGCCAAGGCCAGCGTCGCGATGTCGTAGGCGTAGCGGGACGGCTTGTCCTTGCGCCACGCCTGGCCGGTGCCGTTGAGCACGTTCCAGACGACGCCCGCGATCGGCCAGCGCACCACCACCGACAGCGCGAAGATGCCGCAGTAGACCAGGCTCGCGTAGATCCCGAAGAGGAAGAACCCCTTCGCGGACCCGGTGCGGTAGGCGATGAACGCCGCGATCGCGACGCCGAAGAACCCGGAGATCGCCGGCTGCAGGGGCTCCTTGCGGACCACCCTCAGCACGGTGATCGCCACCGCGCTGCCGACCGACGTCCAGATGGCCGCGGTCAGGCCGAAGAACGCGTTCGCCAGGACGAAGACGATCACCGGCACCGACGAGTAGATCAGGCCGGACACGCCGCCCATCTGCTCGAGCAGGGTCGGCTGCGGTTCTTCTTCCGCGTCGGTCTTCTTCTCGCTCGGGGCGGGTTCAGTCACGATAGGTGATCAACTCACTGGGCTCTGGAGCTCGTAATAGGGGTTGTACAGCACCTTCTGGCCGTCACGCTCGGCCATCCGGCCGCGCACCTTGATCGTCCGGCCAGGCTCGATGCCCGGGATCCGGCGGCGGCCGAGCCAGATTAGCGTCACGCCCTGTGTCCCGTCGAACAGCTCCGCCTCCAGCGTGGCGGCCTCGTTCGTCGGGCAGAGCTCCACGCTGCGGAGTCTCCCCATCACGGTGACCTCTTCGCCGGAACGGCAGTCACAGGCCCGCTGCGCGCCCTCGGCGCCGGACCTCATCGACATCTCGTCGGCGTCGAGCTCATCGACGTCGCTGGTCAGCTTGCGTACCAACCGGCTGAAGTAGCCGCCGTCTTTGGCGGACATAGGTGCTCCTGTGCTCCGGGGCCCCCGACAAACTGCTTGCGGCCCGTGCGATTCCAGCGTACTGCGGTCCCCGCCAGGGAAACGCCTTTGCGCAAAGATCGCAACGTGACGTCCGCGATCAGAGTTCCCGCCGCGGTGCTGCTGCCCGGCACCGGCTCGGACGAGGTGTTCGTCCGGGCGGTCTTCGCCGGCCCGCTGCGCGCCCTCGGTGTCCCGCTCATCGCGCCACCGCCGCCGCCCGGTGCGGCCCTGGCGGACGGCTACCTGGCGACGCTGGACGCGCTGGCGGACGAACACGGCGAACTGCTCGTAGGCGGCATTTCGTTCGGCGCCCACCTCGCCGCGGAGTGGGCCGTGGCCAATCCGGGCCGTTGCGGGGGCCTGCTGGCCGCGCTCCCGGCCTGGAACGGCGCTCCCGGCTCAGCACCCGCATCGCTGGCCGCGACGCTGTCCGCGGATCTGGTGGCCGGATCCGGGGTCGACGCCGCCCTGGCGCAGACGGCGGGCAGCCCGGACTGGCTGCGGGCGGAACTCGACCGGGCGTGGCGCCGGCACGGCGCCGGGCTGGCGGCGGGCCTGCGCGTCGCCGCGGGCCGCCCGTCCCCAACGCTCGGCGAGCTCTCCGCGCTGGCCGTCCCGGCCGGGATCGGCACCTGCACCGACGACCCGATCCACCCGACGAAAGTCGCATCGGAGTGGGCCGGCGCACTCCCCCGCGCGGCGCTCGGCGAGACGACGCTCACGGCGCTGGGCGCGGATCGCGAGTCCCTCGGCCGGGCGACCGTCCTCGCCTTCCTGCGAGCCCTCCGGACGCCATGAGGGGCACCTTCATGGCCTTAAGAGCCATGAAGGTGCCCCTCATGGAGCGAGTCAGCCCTGTTGCTGCTGGGCCGCGATGTGCTCGGCGACGGCGTCGGGCAGCGTGATGGTCAGCGGGGTGCGGACCGGCATCGGCGCGTCGCCGCGGTCGACGATCGTGCGGCGCACGATCCCCCGCAGCACCTCCACCGCCGCCGCGGCCTCCGACTGCGGCCCGGCGATGACGCCGCGCAGCATCCAGCGCGGCCGGTCGATGCCCACGAAGCGCAGCGAGACGTCGCCGACGATCGCCGAGATCTCCAGGCCCCACACGCCGCGGCCGATGTTGACCTTGGCGCCGTCGGCCCGCAGCTGCTCGGCCAGCTCGGTGCTGACCTCCCGCCAGAGCCCGCCGGTGCGCGGCGCGGCGTAGGCGCTGACCGTGATCTGGCCCTGCTCGGTGACGACGTGCACGGCACGCACGCCCCCGGTCTCCGGGTCCATCTCGACCTGGACCTGGGACCCGTCGGGCACCGGCACCTTCACCGAGCCGAGGTCGATCCGCGGGACGCCGTCGTCCTCGAAGTCCGCGACGTCGAACGGGCCGTCGGAGACGTCCGACAGCTCGTCGTCCTCGTCGTACGCCTCGTCCTCGATCGTGTCGTCGGCCTCGGGCGCGCCGTGCCTTCCGCCGGACCCGCCCTCGGTCCGCCGCTTGCGTCCGAAAATCCCCACTACTTCTCCGTTCCTTCCCCCGCGCCGGCGCTCGCGCCGGGCACGTCTGCTCCCAGTGTGGCGTGTCCGCCCGTGGAGCCGTAGCCTCCGGCGCCCCGTTCGGTGGCGTCGAGCTCGGCGACCTCGACGAACTCGGCGTGCTCGACCCGCTGCACGACCAGCTGGGCGATGCGGTCGCCGCGCGCGAGCTTCACCGGGTGCACCGGGTCGTGGTTGATCAGGCAGACCTTGATCTCCCCGCGGTAGCCCGCGTCGATCGTGCCCGGCGTGTTCACCACCGAGAGGCCGACCCGGGCGGCCAGGCCCGACCGCGGGTGGACGAACCCCGCGTACCCGGGTGGGAGGGCGATCGCGACGCCGGTGCCGACGACGCCGCGTTCCCCGGGTTTCAGCACGATATCCGAGGTCGTGACGAGATCGGCCCCCGCGTCGCCCGGCCGGGCGTAGGCGGGCAGCGGGACATCCGGGTCGAGCCGGGAGAGGAGTACCTGAACGCTGGACACGGGCGGCGAGATTACTCTCTACCCGTGGGTGAATCTGCGAAGACGGCCGCGAGTGCCGCGGTCCGGCACTCCGAGCGGCTCTACGTGCCGTGGTGGGGCTGGCCGCTGCCGGTGCTGGGCGCGATCCTGCTCGCGGCCGAGGTCGACATGGGCTACCCGGGCGTCCGGGCGTGGCTGCCGTACGTGATCGCGCTGCCGGTCGTCGTGGGGCTGATGCTGTCGCTGGGCCGGTCGAAGGTCCGCGTCACCGGCGGTGACGAGCCGGAGCTGTGGGTGGGCGACGCGCACCTGCCGCTGCGCTACGTCGGGCAGGTCGAGATCTTCGACAAGGACGCCAAGCGCAAGGCGCTGGGCCGCGACGGCGACCCGGCCGCCTACGTGCTGCACCGCGGCTGGGTCGGCCCGGTCGTGCGCGTCACGCTCACCGATCCGGCCGACCCGACGCCGTACTGGCTGTTCAGCACCCGGCGCCCCGAGCGCGTCGCCGAGCTGGTCAAGGGCGCCTGACCCGAGACATGGGAAGGGGGCCGGCCTGCCGGCCGGCCCCCTTGTCCCCAGCGCGCTTCGAGCCTCCCCAAGATGTCCCTCGAGGCTCTCCGCCGCGTCTGTTCGTCCCCTGAACCCTGTTCCGAGATCCCGCGCGGTCAGGCGCAGTCGCGGCAGATCAGGCGTCCGCCGCTCTCCTCGGCCAGCCGGCTGCGGTGGTGCACCAGGAAGCACACGGAGCAGGTGAATTCATCCGCCTGCTTCGGCACCACCTTCACGGTCATGTCCTCCCCGGAAAGCCCGGAAAGGTCGGCACCCGGCAGCTCGAAGTTCTCGGCGGT
Source organism: Amycolatopsis ponsaeliensis (assembly GCF_030182635.1). Classification (NCBI taxonomy): domain Bacteria; kingdom Bacillati; phylum Actinomycetota; class Actinomycetes; order Pseudonocardiales; family Pseudonocardiaceae; genus Amycolatopsis; species Amycolatopsis ponsaeliensis. Next base: position 70,411 of record NZ_JAPZLD010000020.1, on the reverse strand, counting down.
CGCGTCCTCGTCGACGTCGACGACGCCGGACTGGTTCTCGTTCCGCCGGGCCTTGAGCTCCTCCAACGAGTCTTCGGCCAGCTCGTCGGCTTCGCTGCGGCGCGGAGCGTCGTAGTCGGTAGCCATGTGTCCCTCACCCCTGCGATCAGCTTGTGTAGTCGTTTTCCCGGACTCCCGGATGCGCCCGTGAGTCCGCCGTGCCGCTGGTCAACGTTCCAGGGCCCTCGTTTGTGCCCGACGGCCGAAGTGACCGAGGTCTCTTCTTTATGGGCCTCTTCCTGCGGCCGGAGCCCGGGAAGGGTAGCTCACGCCCGCGACGGTTCTGCAACGAGTCAGACATTGCCCGGGAATCGTCACCCGACAGGGGGAACCCGCAGGTAAGACGCGTTGTCGTCCATTCGGGTTGCCCGCGGGTGGAGAACTTCACCGGCGGCCCGTGTCCGCTTGCCCCGCCCGTCCCCGCCGTGGTGCGATCGCCGCACGGGGATCGGTCGCGGGCGGGGTCCGCGGACCACCGGCGCGGGAGGAATCCGGCAGGGTGACCCGGGACGCCGGGCGCGGGCCGCGGCGCCTAGGCTGATCGGCCACGACGGTGCCGGGTTCGCACCGGTCGGTTCGGATGTTCGGGAAGGGACGGGCAGGTGGCGTCGGGGAACGGCATCGGGGACCGTGGGGCGCGGCCGTATCGCAAGCACAAGCCGCTGCCGGCGCTGATCGTCATCGGTGTGCTCGCGCTCGGCGCGATCATCGTCTGGATCAACGCGGCGGTCGGCAAGGGCGACGTCGACGCCGCGGTCAGGTGTGACCCGGCCGCGAGCCCGCCGCCGGGCGTCACGTTCAGCACCCTCCCCCACAACGCCCTCGACGACCGCGCGCCGGTGCCGCCGGACAAGGTCGCCGTGAAGGTGCTCAACGCCTCCAGCACCCGCGGCCAGGGCGGCATCGCCACCACCGCGCTGAAGGAGCTCGGCTTCACCGGCACCGGCGATCCGGCCAACGACCCCGCCTACGAGGGCCGCGAGGCCAAGTGCCGCGGCCAGATCCGCTTCGGCGAAAACGGCATCACCGCGGCCCGGACGCTCAGCCTCGTGGTGCCGTGCGCCGAGCTGGTCCAGGACAACCGCAAGGACGCGAGCGTCGACCTGGTCACGGGCACGCTCTTCGGGGACCTCCGGCCCCGCGCGGAGGCCCGCCAGATCCTCACGCAGCTCGCCGACTGGTCCAAGGCCCACCAGGGCGGCGGCTCGAACGAGCAGTCGGCCGGTGCGAAGGCCCCGGTCATCGACCAGACGCTGCTGGCTTCGGCCCGCGACGTCGGCTGCTGACCCGCCGCCGACCTGCTTCACCCCTTGCCATGAGGGGCACCTTCATGGCCTTTAACGCCATGAAGGTGCCCCTCATGGCAAGTCAGACCTCCGCCGCGCCGCAGTCCGCCAGCACCTTCCACAGCGGGTCGGCGATGGACGGCGCCGCCGCGTACGTCGCGTCCGCGCCCAGCTCCGGTGCCGATCCCGGCAGGTGCACCGCCGCGCCCGCCTCCGCCGCGATCAGCGCCCCGGCCGCCCAGTCCCAGCGGTGCAGCCCGTGCTCCACGTACGCGTCGAGCCAACCCGCCGCCACCGCGCACAGGTCGAGCGACGCCGCCCCGTTGCGCCGGATGTCCCGGACCCGGCCCAGCAGCTCCGCCGCGAAGCGCGACTGCCGCGTCCGCCGCTCCGCCGAATACGCGAATCCGGTCCCGACCAGCGTCAGCTCCAGCCGTGCGGGTGCCGACACCGCCAGCCGCCGGTCGCCCAGGAACGCGCCCTGCCCGCGCGCGGCCGACCAGACGCGGCCGCTCGCGGGCTCCACCACCGCGCCGGCCACCGACTCGCCGCCGACCTGCGCCGCCACCGACACCGCGAACCACGGCAGCCCGTAGAGGAAGTTGACCGTCCCGTCGATCGGGTCGACGACCCAGGTCACGCCGTCGCCGGCGGCCCCGCCGCCCTCCTCGCCGAGCACCGGTTCCCCCGGCCGCAGCGAAGCCAGCCGGGCGCGCACCAGCCGCTCCGACTCGTGGTCCACCGCGGTCACCACGTCGGTGTCCGCGGACTTCGTGTCCACGGCCACCGAACGTCCCCGCGCCATGCCCTCCCAGGCCTCGCGGACCAGTTCGGCGGCGTCCGTCGCGACCTGCACCGCGACGCTTTTCAGCAACGACTCGTCAACTCCCACGTCCGACATGTCACCACATCCGGTTAAAGTCTCCGAGGCAGGCTTCTGAATCGTGCGAGAAGGGACCACGTCCGTGGTGGAGGCGACCCGCCGAGGTTTCGGCATCGACATCGGCGGCAGCGGGATCAAGGGTGCCTTGGTCGACCTGGACAAGGGGCAGCTCATCGGCGACCGGATCCGGATCGAGACGCCGAAGCCGTCGACGCCGTCGGCGGTGGCCGACGTCGTCGCCGAGATCGTGGCGCAGGCGGGCTGGGACGGCCCGGTCGGCGTGACGCTCCCGGCGGTCGTCAAGAAGGGCGTCGCGCACACCGCGGCCAACATCGACAAGCAGTGGATCGGCACCGACGCCGACGCGCTCTTCGCCAAGCGGCTCGGCGTCGGTGTCGACCAGGTCGCGATGCTCAACGACGCCGACGCGGCGGGCATGGCCGAGATCCGCTTCGGCGACCCGGTCGCGCGCAAGGGCGTCACCGCCCTGCTCACCTTCGGCACCGGCATCGGCAGTGCGGTGTTCCAGGACGGCAAGCTCGTCCCGAACACCGAGTTCGGCCACCTGGAGATCGACGGCCACGACGCGGAGAAGCGCGCGGCCGCGTCGGTGAAGGACAACGAGGGCCTGTCGTACCCCGAATGGTCCAAGCGCGTGCACCGTTATCTGACCGTGCTCGAAAACCTGATCTGGCCGGATCTGTTCATCGTCGGCGGCGGGGTCAGCAAGAAGGCCGAGAAATGGGTGCCGCTGCTCGACATCCGCACTCCGGTGCTGGTGGCGACGCTGCAGAACAACGCCGGGATCGTAGGTGCCGCGGCGGCCGCGAGCGAAGGCATCCAGCACTAGATCCGGAGCCGATCCGGGCGCCGGAGCGGGCCGGAGGGTGATCGCTTCGCGACGCATGCGCGTACCGTCGTTACAATGGAACACGGCCCACGGCTGCGGAGGCGAAAACCGCAGGCCGAGGCGTGTTCCCCGAATGTGAGGCAGCAGTGGCCCCCGTGCCGTTGCTCGTCATGATCGACCGCTGCGAAAGGGCGTAAGTGGCAGCCGCAAGAACCGCAACCCGAGGCGGGACGAAGACCGCGACCGCAGCCGGCGAGCCGGCCGAAGAGGCAGCCACCGGGACGGCGAAGCCTGCGGCCCGCAAGACCACCACCGCGAAGAAGGCTCCGGCCAAGAAGGCTCCGGCGAAGAAGCCCGCGACCAAGGGCGCGAAGACCGAAGACGGCGACCCGGACGGTCCCGGCGAGATCGACGAAGCCGAACTCGACACGCCCGACCTCTCGGACCTGGAAGAGGTCGAGGTCGACGTCGTCGACGAAACGGTGAACGACGAGCCGGACACCGACTCGGCCGACGACGATGACGACGAGGAGTCGGACGAGGAGACCCCGGCGCAGCGCCGTCGTGGTGCCGCGGCCGACAAGGCGGCGGCCGCCAAGAGCTCCGACAACCCGGACTTCGTCTGGGACGAGGAGGAGTCCGAGGCGCTGCGTCAGGCGCGCAAGGACGCCGAGCTCACCGCGTCGGCCGACTCCGTGCGTGCCTACCTCAAGCAGATCGGCAAGGTCGCGCTGCTGAACGCGGAGGAGGAGGTGGAGCTGGCCAAGCGGATCGAGGCCGGGCTCTACTCCGCCGAGCGCGTGCGCACCGCCGAGGAGGAGGGCGAGAAGCTCGTCACCCAGATGCGCCGCGATCTCAAGTGGATCGTGCGTGACGGCGAGCGCGCCAAGAACCACCTGCTCGAGGCGAACCTCCGGCTCGTGGTGTCGCTGGCCAAGCGCTACACCGGCCGCGGCATGGCGTTCCTGGACCTGATCCAGGAGGGCAACCTCGGCCTGATCCGCGCGGTGGAGAAGTTCGACTACACCAAGGGCTACAAGTTCTCGACGTACGCCACGTGGTGGATCCGCCAGGCGATCACCCGCGCGATGGCCGACCAGGCCCGCACCATCCGCATCCCGGTGCACATGGTCGAGGTCATCAACAAGCTCGGCCGCATACAGCGTGAGCTGCTCCAGGACCTCGGCCGCGAGCCGACCCCGGAAGAGCTGGCCAAGGAAATGGACATCTCCCCGGAGAAGGTCCTGGAGATCCAGCAGTACGCGCGTGAGCCGATCTCGCTCGACCAGACGATCGGCGACGAGGGCGACTCGCAGCTCGGTGACTTCATCGAAGACTCCGAAGCGGTCGTCGCGGTGGACGCGGTGTCGTTCACGCTGCTGCAGGACCAGCTCCAGTCGGTGCTGCAGACGCTGTCCGAGCGCGAGGCGGGCGTGGTCCGGCTGCGCTTCGGCCTCACCGACGGCCAGCCGCGCACGCTCGACGAGATCGGCCAGGTGTACGGGGTGACCCGCGAGCGCATCCGGCAGATCGAGTCGAAGACGATGTCGAAGCTGCGTCACCCGTCGCGGTCCCAGGTCCTGCGCGACTACCTGGACTGAGTTTCCTTCGGTACCACGGAAGAACCCCGTCACGATCGTGGCGGGGTTCTTCCGCGTTCAGGCCCGGCCGGTGAGCGCCGTCCACGGGACGTGCACCGTGACGCGCTCACGCAGCTGCTCGTTGATCAGCCACAGCTCGCCCGTCGCCGGCCAGTAGGACAGGTTCTGGCTGTTCACCGGCGCCTGGCCGGCCAGCCTCGACGTCGAGACACCGCCGATCCCGCCGTGGAGGCAGGACGGGTGGTCGCCGGCCACCCCGGCGTACTCCGGGCAGACGCCGGTGAGCACGAAGTAGCCGCCCCGCGACACCGCGCCCTGCATCCCCCACACCGGCGAGGAGAAGCCTTCGACGGCGTGCACCAGGCCGTCCGCCGACGTCTTCAGCCGACCGGAAGCCGTGTCGAACGGCCAGCGCAGGATCCGGCCGCCCGCCGCCGCCGGGACGTGCTCGGCCGTGACGAACGTGGAATCGGTGTGGTCGAAGGAAAGCGTCGACAGGCACGGCCGCGCGCCGGTCGCCGTGGTGCACGCGCCGCCGCCCGGGTACCAGTAGGCGCCGACCTGCGGCATCGCGTAGTCGTAGTAGGCGGCGTGGTACTTGCCGTCAGTGCCGAGGCCGACGGTCGCGGAGCTGTCGTCGACCTTCCAGAAGTGCGTCGTGTCGAAGACGCGGATCAGGCCGCCGGTGGTCGCCACGAAGAGCAGGTTGCCCGACCACGTCATGCCGTGCCCGTGCCCGGCGACGACCGCGAAGTTCGTGTCCGACGTCGGTTCCACCAGCAGGACGTGCCGGTAGCCGAGACCGCTGGCGTCCACAAAGGACAGCCGGACCATGGTGTCGCCCGGCGTGTGCCACGACGTCGCCACGACGCGCTTGCCGCCGACAGTCCCCGTCGCCGGGTCGGCGTCGCCGGAGCCGGTGAGGCCCTGCGGGATCCAGTCGTTGGTCTTGTCGTCTCCGGCGTCCTCCCAGCAGAACCCGGCCGGCTTCAGCGCGGCGGCGAGGTACGTGCCGTGGCAGAGCGGGCGGGCCGTGCGGTTCGTGTCCCCGAGCAACGCCGGGAGCCCGCGCGGCGGGAGCTTCCGGTCCAGCGCGGCGATCCGGCTGCCGTAGGTGGCGAAGGTGTCGCCGGCGGTGAGCCGGTAGCCGTCGACGCTCGCCGCGTCGAGCCGGGGGAAATTCGCGGCGGCCTGGGCCGTCGCCGGGAGGCCGAGCAGCAGCAGCGCCACGAGGCCGAGCAGGAATCGCATGCCGGCAGCGTGCCCGGCGCGCGTACACGGCCCGTACAAGTCAGGGCACGGCCAGGCCTCGCTCCCGCAGCGACTCCTCGACGCGCAGGCGTTCGATCTCGCGGTCCATGCCCTCCGGTAGCTCGGCGAGCCGGTGCGGGACACCGACCTGGCGGCAGGCTTGGGTGAGGAGCTCGTCGTACGCCTGGCGCGTCCCGAACCGCCGCGCGGCCGGGGTGCCGGACGGGTAGCCGGCCAGCAGGCGGTGCACCCGCCGCAGATCCGCCGCGACTCGTTCGATCGGCGGCCCCGCCGGTTGTGGCTTCGCACGCTTCTCGAGAAGCCGGCGAAGCAGCTTCGGGGCGCGCAGCGCGCACCAGAAGAGCACCGTGGGAGCAATGCAGACCACGGCGAACAGGATCAGGTTCGCGAGGACGCCGCCGGCGCCGGCCATGCACTGATGGTAAGCCCGCGACACCCGCCCGGCGCAGTCTTTTTCGCCCGCCCCGCGTGATCGAAGACGTAACTCGCGTGATTGAGCACGTGACTCGCGTGATCAGAGCCGGAACTCGCGAGTTCCGGCTTCGATCACGCCGGATCCGGCTTCGATCACGCGAGTTCCGGTCTCGATCACGGGAGGGTCGAGGTCTCCGGGGTCTCTTCGGTGAGCCAGAGGACTCCGGCCGGGGGGAGCTGGAGGACTGCCGAGGCCGGCTGGCCGTGCCAGGGCGAGTCGGTCGCTTCCACGAGACCCAGGTTTCCGACGCCCGAGCCGCCGTAGGCCTCCGCGTCCGTGTTGACCACCTCGCGCCAGCGGCCGGCCGAAGGCAGGCCGACCCGATAGTCGTGGTGCGGCACGCCCGCGAAGTTCGCGACGCAGGCCAGCCGCGAACCGTCGGACCCGATGCGCAGGAAGCTCAGCACGTTGCCGCCGGAGTCGTTCGCGTCGATCCAGCGGAAGCCGTCCGGTGACGTGTCCTGGCTGAACAACGCCGGAGTCGACTTGTACACCGAGTTCAGCGACCGCAGCAGGTCCTGGACGCCGCGGTGCAGCGGCTCGTCCAGCAGGTGCCAGTCCAGGGACCGCTGCTCCGACCACTCCGCGGGCTGCCCGAACTCGCCGCCCATGAACAGCAGCTGCTTGCCCGGGTGCGCCCACATGAACGCCAGCAGCGAACGCAGCCCGGCCGCCTTGTTCCAGGCGTCGCCCGGCATGCGGCCCCACAGGGATCCCTTGCCGTGCACCACTTCGTCGTGCGAGAGCGGCAGCACGAAGTTCTCGCTCCACGCGTACACGAGCGAGAACGTCATCTCGTTGTGGTGGTACGCGCGGTGGATCGGCTCGTGCGACAGGTACCGGAGCGTGTCGTGCATCCAGCCCATGTTCCACTTGAAGCCGAACCCGAGACCGCCCAGGTGCGTCGGGCGCGTGACGCCCGGCCACGCCGTCGACTCCTCGGCCACCATCACGACGCCCGGGTGTCGCTTGTAGACGGTCGCGTTCAGCTCCTGCAGGAACTTCACCGCGTCCAGGTTCTCGCGACCGCCGTACTGGTTCGGCAGCCACTCCCCTTCCTTGCGGGAGTAGTCGAGGTAGAGCATCGAGGCGACGGCGTCGACGCGCAGGCCGTCGAGGTGGAACTCCTCGATCCAGTACAGCGCGTTGGCCACGAGGAAGTTGCGGACCTCGTTGCGGCCGAAGTCGAACACGAGCGTGCCCCAGTCGGGCTGCTCGCCGCGGCGCGGGTCCGCGTGCTCGTACAGCGCGGTGCCGTCGAACTTCGCCAGCGCCCAGCTGTCCTTCGGGAAGTGCGCCGGCACCCAGTCCACGAGCACGCCGATCCCCCGCTGGTGCAGGCGGTCGACGAAGTAGCGGAAGTCGTCCGGGGAGCCGAAGCGGGACGTCGGCGCGTAGTACGACGTCACCTGGTAGCCCCACGAACCGCCGAACGGGTGCTCCGACACCGGCAGCAGCTCGACGTGGGTGAAGCCGGTCTCGAGGACGTAGTCGCCGAGCTGGTCGGCCAGCTCCCGGTAGTCGAGCCCCGGCCGCCACGAGCCGAGGTGGACCTCGTAGACGCTCATCGGCGCCGCGGCCCACTCGGTCGCCTCGCGCTGGGCGACCCACACGTCGTCGTCCCACACGTGCCCGGACGTCGTCACGACCGACGCCGTCGCGGGCGGCTGCTCCGTGCCGAACGCCATCGGGTCGGCCTTCTCGTGCCAGTTGCCGTCGGCGCCGAGGATCCGGAACTTGTAGCAGGAGCCGGCGCCGACCCCCGGCACGAACAGCTCCCAGACGCCCGACGAGCCGAGCGAGCGCATCGCGTGCCCGCGCCCGTCCCAGCCGTTGAAGTCGCCGATCACGCGGATGCCGCGGGCGTTCGGCGCCCAGACCGCGAACGACGTCCCGTCGACGACGCCTCGCGGCGTCTCGTACGACCGGACGCGCGCCCCGAGCACCTCCCAGAGCCGCTCGTGCCGGCCCTCGCCGATCAGGTGCAGGTCCAGCTCGCCGACCGTGGGCAGCCAGCGGTACGGGTCGTCGGCGGTGACGGAGTGCCCGTCGTAGTCGATCTCCAGCCGGTAGTCGCCGGGGTGCTCGGGCACCGCCACGGCGAACAGGGCGTCGATGACCGGCTCCATCGGGTGCCGGTCCTCGCCGGTGATCAGGGCGACGGCCTTGGCGCCGGGCAGCAGCGCCCGGGCCGCGAAGCCCTTGCCGACCGCGTGCACGCCCAGCACCGAGTGCGGGTCGTGGTGCGAGCCGGCCAGCAGCCGGTCGATGTCCGCGGCCGCCGGGGCCGCGGCCGGGAGGCCTTCCGGAACCGCGTTCACGGCGTCATCCCTCTCCGTCGGTGATCCGGGCGATCGAGGCGAGCGGCACGCCCAGCCAGTCGGGCCGGTTCGCGTACTCGTAGCTCACTTCGTAGACCGCCTTGTCCAGTTCGAAGGCGCGCAGCAGCTCGCCCTGTTCGCGCGGGTCCGCCGCGATCGCGGCGTAGCCCTCGCAGAACGCCGCCCGGTTGCGCTGCGACCACTCCATGGCCCGCTGGGCCAGCGCCGGTTCGTCCGGCTGCCCGACCAGCATCTGCTGGGCCGCGTAGTCGAACGACCTCAGCATGCCCGCCACGTCGCGCAACGGCGAGCGCAGCGCGTGGCGCTCTTCCACCGGGGCCGCCGGTTCGCCCTCGAAGTCGATCAAGAGCCAGCCGGTGACCGTCCGCAGCACCTGGCCCAGGTGCAGGTCGCCGTGGATGTACTGCATGGTCACGGAGTCGGCGGGCAGCGTGCGCAGCGTCTCGAACGCCGTCCGCAGCCCCGGGGCGTGCTCGGCCAGCTCCGGCACCTGCCCGGCGACCGTGTCGAGCCGGTCGACCATCGCCTTCATCGAGCGCTCCAGCTCGTCGGCGTCGACCGGCTCGGTGCCGAGGGCCTCGGCCAGGTCCGCGTGGACCTCGGCCACCGCCCGCCCGAGCCGCTCGGCCTCGCCGGCGAAGTCGCCGCCGACCTCCTCGGCGTGCAGCTCCGGCGCGGCCATCAGGTCGCGGACGCTGGTGGTGGCCATCGCCCAGCCGTCGACCGCGTCCGCGACGAACTGCTGGAGCATGCCGACCGTGGTCGGCTCGCCGTCGAGGTCGCCGGTGATCGAGCCGAGCACCTGCGCGATGTGCTTGCTGCCCACGCCCTGCAGCGCCCGGTGCAGCAGCAGGTCCTTGTTCTTGCCCGGCGTCAGCTTCCGGAACAGCTTGAGGATGTACTGCCCGCCGTAGACCAGGGACGTGTTGCTCTGCTCCGAGGTGATCGGCCGCGCCCGCAGGCCGGTGTCCAGCTCGACGCCGGGCTCGTGCTCGAACACGAGCGAGCCCACGCTGTCCTCCCGCGCCATCAGGTCCAGCAGCACGCCGGTGACGTCGAGGTCACCCGACGCCTCGTAGGCGTTGAGGTCGCCGACCGCCCCGATCCAGCTGGTGGACGAGATCTCCGGCGGGTGCGTCCGCCGGCCGACGAGCAGCTGGTACGGCTCGCGCCGGTCGTCCTGGACGACCTCGACGACCACGTGCAGCAGCTGCGGGTCGCCGACGACCAGCTCGGTCACGCCGAGCGGCCGGACACCGGTCACCGGCCGGTCCTTGCCGGCGAACCAGCGCTGCTCCGGCAGCCAGCGCTTCAGGTCGTCGGTCAGGTCGTCGACCAGCTCGCGCGGGTCGGACAAGGGACTCACCTCGTTTCGCCTTCGTCTCCCGGGCTCGTCAGCTGGAACCAGTAGAAGCCGTGCCCCGGCAGCGTCAGCAGGTACGACAGGTCCCCGATGCTGGGGAACCGCACGCCACCGGTGAGCTCCACCGGCGTGCACCCGCGGTGCGCGGACAGGTCCAGCTCCACCGGCTGCGGGAACCGGGACAGGTTGTTCACGCAGAGCACGACGTCCTCGCCGCCGTCCGGGCGCCGCCACTGGCGCTTGTACGCCAGCACGCTCGGGTTCGACCCGCCGAGGTCGACGAACTCGCCTTCGGCGAACGCGTGGTGCTCCTTGCGCACCTCGATCATCCGCCGGGTCCAGTTCAGCAGCGAGGACGCGTTGTTCGACTGCGCCTCGACGTTCAGGCCCTGGTAGCCGTACACCGGGTCCATGATCACCGGCAGGTAGATCCGGCCGGGGTCGCAGGAGGAGAAGCCGGCGTTGCGGTCCGGGGTCCACTGCATGGGGGTGCGGACCGCGTCGCGGTCGCCGAGCCAGATGTTGTCTCCCATGCCGATCTCGTCACCGTAGTACAGAACGGGCGAGCCCGGCAGGGACAGCAGCATCGCGGTGAAGAGCTCCTGCTGGTTGCGGTCGTTGTCCAGCAGCGGGGCCAGGCGACGGCGGATGCCGATGTTGGCCTTCATGCGCGGGTCCTTGGCGTACTCCGCGTACATGTAGTCGCGCTCGTCGTCGGTGACCATCTCGAGGGTCAGCTCGTCGTGGTTGCGCAGGAAGATGCCCCACTGGCTGCCGCTGGGGATCTCCGGGGTCTGGGTCATGATCTCCGAGATCGGGAACCGCGACTCGCGACGCACCGCCATGAAGATCCGCGGCATCAGCGGGAAGTGGAACGCCATGTGGCACTCGTCGCCGCCGACCGCCGGGTCGCCGAAGTACTCGACCACGTCCGAGGGCCACTGGTTCGCCTCGGCCAGCAGGATCCGGCCCGGGTACTCGTCGTCGACGACCTTGCGGCAGCGCTTGAGGAACTCGTGCGTGCGCGGCAGGTTCTCGCAGTTGGTGCCCTCCTGCTCGAACAGGTACGGCACGGCGTCGAGACGGAACCCGTCGATCCCCAGGTCCAGCCAGAACCGCAGGGTGTCGATCATCGCGTCCTGGACGTCGACGTTCTCGAAGTTCAGGTCGGGCTGGTGGGAGAAGAACCGGTGCCAGTAGAACTGGCCGCGGACCGGGTCGTAGGTCCAGTTCGACGTCTCGGTGTCGACGAAGATGATCCGCGCGTCGGCGTAGCGGGAGTCGTCGTCGCTCCACACGTAGTAGTCGCCGTACGGGCCGTCGGGGTCCTGACGGGACTGCTGGAACCACGGGTGCGCGTCCGAGGTGTGGTTGAGCACCAGGTCGGTGATCACCCGGATGCCCCGCCGGTGCGCTTCGTTCAGCAGGAACACGAAGTCCTCGACGCTGCCGAACTCCGGCAGCACCGCGCGGAAGTCGCTGATGTCGTACCCGCCGTCGCGCAGCGGCGACGCGTAGAACGGCGGCAGCCAGAGGCAGTCGATGCCGAGCCAGGCCAGGTAGTCCAGCCGGCCGGCCAGGCCGCGCAGGTCGCCGGTGCCGTCGCCGTTCGAGTCGGCGAAGGCGCGCACCAGCACCTCGTAGAACACCGCGCCCTTGAACCACTCCGGGTTGCTCGGCGCCTGCTGCGCCGAGCGGAAGTCGCCGGCCTGGGGCTCGACGAGCATGCCGTCGGCGGTCATCGCCTCACCGGTGTGCGGCACGCCTTCCAGCCCGAGCGCCGCGTCGGGGCGGGCTTCCTCCGCCATGTGTTCCACCTCAGTCCTCGATTCGTTCTTCCTTCCCCTGCTAACCGGCCAGCCGCCGCCGGACGGACACCACGTGCGCCACGGCCCGCCAGGGCTCGAGCCGCACGAAGTTCGCCGGGCCCCAGTCCCAGGTGTCGCCGGTGACCTCGTCGTGGGCGATCAGCCGCTCGTGCGCCTCGAACCCGAGGGCCGCCGTGTCGAGCCACAGCGTGCCTTCCTGCGGCCCGTACGGATCGAGCGTGACGACCGTGACCACGGTGTCGCCGGTGGCCGGGTCCTGTTTGGAGTACGCCAGCAGCGCGTCGTTGTCGACGTGGTGGAAGTGCAGGGTGCGCATCTGCTGCAGCGCCGGGTGCGCGCGGCGGACGGCGTTCAGCTTCGCGATCCACGGCTCCAGCGAGCGTCCTTCGGCGAGCGCGCGCTCGAAGTCGCGCGGGCGCAGCTGGTACTTCTCGGAGTCGAGGTACTCCTCGCTGCCCTCGCGGACCGGGACGTGCTCGAACAGCTCGTACCCCGAGTAGACGCCCCACGTCGGCGAGATCGTCGCGGCCAGCGCGGCCCGCAGCGCGAACATGCCGGGCCCGCCGCGCTGCAGCGACTCGTGGAGGATGTCCGGGGTGTTGACGAACAGGTTCGGCCGGCCCTCGTTCCAGTGGTCCCGCAGGTCCACGGCGAAGTCGATCAGTTCCTGCTTGCCGGTCCGCCACGTGAAGTACGTGTAGCTCTGGGTGAAGCCGAGCCGGGCCAGGCCCCACAGCCGCGCCGGGCGGGTGAACGCCTCGGCCAGGAACAGGACGTCCGGGTGGGCGTCCTTCACCGACTGGATCAGCCAGGCCCAGAAGTCCGGCGGCTTGGTGTGCGGGTTGTCGACCCGGAAGATCTTCACCCCGTGCTCGACCCAGACCAGGATGACCCGCAGCATCTCCTCGTAGACGCCCTTGGGGTCGTTGTCGAAGTTGATCGGGTAGATGTCCTGGTACTTCTTCGGCGGGTTCTCCGCGTAGGCGATCGAGCCGTCCGGGCGGGTGGTGAAGAACTCCTGGTTCTTGAGCACCCACGGGTGGTCCGGCGCGGCCTGCAGCGCGAAGTCCAGCGCCACCTCCATGCCCAGCTCCTCCGAGCGGGCGACGAAGGCGTCGAAGTCGTCAAAGGTGCCGAGGTCCGGGTGGATGGCGTCGTGCCCGCCCTCGTCGGCGCCGATGGCCCACGGCGAGCCGACGTCGTCGGGCTTGGCGTCGAGGGTGTTGTTGGGGCCCTTGCGGTTCACGCGGCCGATCGGGTGGATCGGCGGCAGGTAGACGACGTCGAAGCCCATCTTCGCGACCCGGTCGAGCGCGGCCGAGGCGGTGGTGAAGGTGCCGTGCACCGCCTTGCCCTCGGCGTCGAGCCCGCCGGTGGAGCGGGGGAACAGCTCGTACCAGGAGCCGTACGCGGCCCGGCGGCGGTCGACCCACAGCTTGTGCGGCTTGCCCTTGGTGATCAGCTCCCGCACCGGGAACTCGTGCATGAGCTGGCGGATCTCGGGCGAGAGCGCGGGCCCGACCCGCTCGGCGAGGCTGCGCTCCCCGTCGCGCAACGCGGTCAGCGCGCCGGTCAGCAGCGCCTTTTCCGCGCGGCGGTCCGGGCGGCGCGAGACGCGCTCCAGCAGTCGGGCGCCGTTCTCGAGGTCGTTGGCGAGGTCTTCGGGACCCTGCCCGGCGGCGACCTTCACCTCGACGTTGTGCTCCCACGTCGCCCAGGGGTCGCCCCACGCGTCGATCCGGTAGGTCCACGTGCCGGTGGTGTCCGGGACGACCACCGCGGCGAACTCGTCGGGGTGGTCGGGTCCGCGCGGCACCATCCGCGTCTGGCGGGTCAGCCGGTCGCCGGGGCCGCGCCACGCGACGGTGGCCGCGACGGCGTCGTGCCCCTCGCGCCAGACGGTCGCGGTGACCGGGATGTGTTCCCCCACAACGGCTTTGGCCGGATAGCGGCCACAGCTCACGCTGGGGGAGACGTCGTCGATGCCGAGCCGGCCGGTCATGGGCAACGCCCCTCGGGAGTGTCGGTTTGTGCGCAGGCGTCGTCAGTCTGCCCGACTCGATCACGCACGATCGAGGCAGGTCTCCCTTGTTCTGTACCCACCCGCGTGCGGCTGAAACGCTTCCCCCGCAACGAATTTCCGGCAGATGTCCGGCAGGTTAAGCGCGCGCCGCGGCCCGCCGCCGGGCCCCGCCGGTGAACACCCGTACCCGAATGGACGACAGGCGGGTGATCAGTAGCCCTCCGGCGCGGGGTCCGCGGCCAGGCGCGGGGCACGCAGCAGGAGCAGTGACCGCGACTGCAGCGTCAGCCGGCTCTTGGCCTCCAGCGGGCCCGGGTTGGCCGGGCTGCCGTCCGAGGTGCTCGTGTCGAGCGTCGGCTTGAACGTCTCGCCGTACTCGCGGCCCGGCAGGACCACCTCGGCCGGCCCGTCCCCCGCGTGCAGCCACATCAGCCACGAGTGGTCGGGCACCAGCTCGCCGTCGCGGTTGCGGGCCTGGCTGTTCGAGCCGTCGACCCACATGCCGAGCGTGTGCCGGTCCTCGAACCAGTCGGTCTCGCCGAACTCCTCGCCGTCCGGGCGGAACCAGACCAGGTCCGGCTTGCCGGTCGGCGTCGTCCGGCCTTCGAAGAACTCCGGCTGCCGCAGCGCCGGGCTGTTCGCCCGCAGCCGCACGACCCGGCGGGCGAAGGTCAACATGGCCTCGGCCTCGGGCTCCTCCGGCGTCCAGTCCAGCCAGGACGTCTCGTCGTCGAGGCAGTACGCGTTGTTGTTGCCGCGCTGGGTCCGCCAGAACTCGTCGCCCGCGGTGATCATCGGGGTGCCGGTGGACAGCAGCAGCGTGGCGAACATGTTCCGCACCTGCCGCACGCGCAGCTCGCGGATCTCCGGGTCGGCCGTGTCGCCCTCGGCGCCGTGGTTCCACGAGCGGTTGTCGTTGCCGCCGTCGCGGTTGTCCTCGCCGTTGGCGTCGTTGTGCTTTTCGTTGTAGGACACCAGGTCCCGCAGCGTGAAGCCGTCGTGGGCGGTGACGAAGTTGATCGACTGCCACGGCCGGCGCAGGTTGTGGTCGTAGAGGTCCGACGAACCGGACAGCCGGTAGGCGAGGTCGCGCACGCCGGTCGCGCCGCGCCAGAAGTCGCGCACGGTGTCGCGGTAGCGGCCGTTCCACTCCGCCCACTGGGCGCCGAAGCCGCCCACGCGGTAGCCCTCGCCGGTCGCGTCCCACGGCTCGGCGATGAGCTTGCAGCGGGTGAGCACCGGATCGGTGGTGATCGCGGTGAGCAGCGTCGACGTGGGATCGAACACCCCGCCGCGGGCCCGGCCGAGCGTGCTGGCCAGGTCGAACCGGAAGCCGTCGACGCCCAGCTCCTGCGTCCAGTACCGCAGCGAGTCGGTGACCAGCCGGACCACGGTCGGCGAGCCGGCCTCCAGGGTGTTGCCGCAGCCGGTGATGTCGGCCATGTGGCCGCGCTCGGTGTGCAGGTAGTACACCGGCGCGTTCAGCCCGCGGAAGCTCAGCGTCGGCCCGTCGGGCCCGCCCTCGCAGGTGTGGTTGAACACGACGTCGACGATCACCTCGATGCCGGCCCCGTGCAGGGCGGCCACCATCAGCCGGAACTCCTCGACCTCGTGGCCGGGCTCGCTGGCGTAGCCGGCGTGCGGCGCGAAGAAGCCGAGCGGCGAGTACCCCCAGTAGTTGTGCCGCCCGGCGCGGACCAGCGACGGCTCGTCGAGGAACGAGTGCACCGGCAGCAGCTCCACCGACGTGACGCCGAGCCGGGTCAGGTACTCGATGGCCACCGGGTGGGCCAGGCCGAGGTAGGTGCCGCGCAGCGCCTCCGGGATGAACGGGTGCTGCTGGGTGAACCCCTTGACGTGCAGCTCGTAGACCACCGCCTCCTCGAACGGGACCTCCGGCTTGACCCCGGTGTCCGGCCCGCCCGGCGAGGACACCACCGACAGCGGCACGCTGCCCAGGGAGTCCACTGTGGACATCGGCCCGCGCTCGGGGTCGCCGGTGAAGCCCTGGGCCGCGCGCAGGTCGGTCAGCCCGCCGGTGATCTGCCGGGCGTACGGGTCGAGCAGCAGCTTGTGCGGGTTGCAGCGCAGGCCGCGGGCCGGGTCGTACGGGCCGTGGATCCGGTAGCCGTAGCGCTGCCCCGGCGTCACCCCGGGCACCAGGCCGTGCCAGACGCCGAAGGTGCGCTCGGTGAGCGCGATCCGTCGTTCGGACCCGTCGGCGTCGATCAGGCACAGGTCGACCGCGTCCGCGACGGCTGAGGTGATCGCGAACCGCACTCCGCCCGCCTCGGGGTGGGCGCCGAGCGGGAACGGGCGTCCGGCGAGGACGTGGTCGGCGGAGGGTCGTGTGGCCATTCCTGAATCGTCCCAGATCCGGGTCGCTTCGCGCGCGATGTGCGATCCGGTTATCGGGTTTCGACCAGAACGAAACCATCCGGCGGCAGCTCGGCGGCGCCCCCGTCCACGGTGGCTCCGGCCCAGGTCAGCAGGGTCGCCGTGGCGCCGAGCGGGAGCGTGACCGGACCGGGACCGAAGTTGACGGCCAGCCGGAGCCCGCCGCGGTGCAGCACGAGCCACGAGCCGTCCGGCGCGGTGTCCACCCGCAGGTCGGCGACCCACGGGCCGGCCAGCTCGGGGTGTTCGCGGCGCAGCCGGATGAGCGTCCGGTACAGCTCGAGCATCTCCCGGTGGCCGGGCGTGTCCGCTTCGGCCCAGTCGAGCCGGGAGCGCTCGGCCGTCGCCGGGTCCATCGGGTCGGGCACGTCGGCCTCGCCCCAGCCGTGCCGGCCGAACTCGCGACGGCGGCCCGTGCGGACCGCCTCGGCCAGCTCCGGGTCCGGGAAGGAGGCGAAGAACTGCCACGGCGTGCTCGCCGCCCACTCCTCCCCCATGAACACCATCGGCGTGAACGGCGAGCAGAACAGGATCGCCGCGCCGCAGGCCAGCCGGTCTTGCGAGACGGTCGCGGACAGCCGGTCGCCGGTCGCGCGGTTGCCGATCTGGTCGTGGTTCTGCAGGTAGGCGAGGAAGCGGTGGCCCGGCACGGTCCGGGTGTCGACCGGGCGGCCGTGGGTCCGCTCGCGGAACGACGACCAGGTCCCGGCGTGGAAGAACACCTCGCGCAGGACCTTGGCCAGCGCGTCCGGCGCGGCGAAGTCGGTGTAGTAGCCGGACGTCTCGCCGGTGAGCGTGACGTGCAGGACGTGGTGGAAGTCGTCCGACCACTGGGCGTGCAGGCCGTGGCCGCCGCGCTCGCGGGGCGTGACCAGCTTCGGGTCGTTGAGGTCGGACTCGGCGATCAGCGTCAGCGGCCGGTTCAGCGCCGCCGACAGCGCCCCGGTCTCGACGGCGAGCTGCTCGAGCAGGTGGATCGCCCGCCGGTCGAGCAGCGCGTGCACGGCGTCCAGGCGTAGCGCGTCGACGTGGAAGTCGCGGAACCAGCTCAGCGCGTTGTCCACGACGTACCGGCGGACCTCGTCCGAGCCGGCGCCGTCGAGGTTCAGGCCGGGGCCCCAGTCGTTCTGCCCGGCGAAGTACGGCCCGAACCGGTCGAGGTAGGCACCCGAGGGCCCGAGGTGGTTGTAGACGACGTCGAGCACGACGGCCAGCCCGCGCGCGTGGGCCGCGTCGACGAACCGCTTGAAGCCGTCCGGGCCGCCGTAGGGCTCGTGGACCGCGCCCCAGAGGACGCCGTCGTAGCCCCAGCCCGCGGTGCCGTCGAAGGAGTTGACCGGCAGCAGCTCGACGTGGGTGATGCCGAGCTCGACGAGGTGGTCGAGCCGGTCGATCGCCGCGTCGAAGGTGCCGCCCTCGGTGAACGTGCCGACGTGCAGCTCGTAGACGACCCCGCCGGGCAGCTGACGGCCGTGCCAGGCGTCGTCGGTCCACTCGAACTCGGCGTGGTCGTAGACGCGCGATTCGTGGTGGACGCCGTGGGGCTGCCACCGCGACCGCGGGTCGGGCACCGGCTTTTCGTCGTCGTCGAGCAGGAAGGCGTAGTTGATGCCGTCGGCCTCGGCGTGCCACCAGCCGCCGTCGCCGGCGGTCATCTCGTGCACCCCGGCGTCGACGCTCACCCGGACCCGGCGGGCCGCCGGGGCCCACACGCTGAACCTCATGCGTCTCCTCGCACCAGCAACGCCACGGGGTACCGCTCGAACAGGGTGGCCACGTCGCCGGTGACCTCGCGGCCGGTCAGGACGTCGGTCCAGACGCCGGCCGGCAGCGGGAGCACGGTGCCGCGCCAGCCGCCGGCGGCTTCGAGGCCGACCGGCAGCCGGGTCACCGCCACGGCGAGATCCGCGCTGCGCGTGTACGCCAGGACGTGCTCGGCGGCCGCGCCCTCGGCCCGCAGCGGCCGGTAGCCGCGGAACAGCGCCGGGTGCTCGCGGCGCAGCCGCAGCGCCTTGTGCACGACGAGCAGCTTCGCCGCGCCCGACGCGTCGATCTCCGGCAGCTCGCCGTCGATGACCCGCGCCAGGATTTCGCGCCGGACCGCGTAGTCGACCGGGCGGCGGTTGTCCGGGTCGACCAGCGAGAAGTCCCACAGCTCGGTGCCCTGGTAGACGTCCGGGACACCGGGTGCGGTCAGCTGCACGAGCTTCTGGCCGAGGGAGTTGGCGTACCCGGGCCGCTCGATCCGCGCGACGAACGCCTCGACGTCCGACGCCAGTTCGGCGTCGCCCATGACGTCTTCCGGCCAGGCGGCGACGTCGGCCTCGAACGCCTCGTCGTGGCTGGTCCAGCTGGTCCGGAGCTTGGCCTCCTTGGCCGCCTTGTCGAGGTAGTCCCGCAGCCGGGCGGGCTCGATCGGCCAGGTCGCGACCAGCGTCTGCCACGCGAGGAGGTTCAGCGACGGCTCGTCGATCCCGCGCCGCGCGGTCCACCGGCGGACGGCCTCGGCGAACTCGCCGGGCACCTCCGCGAGCACCGCCATCCGCGCGCGGGTGTCCTCCGAGCGCTTGGTGTCGTGCGTGGTCAGCGTCGTCATCGCGGCCGGGTAGCCGGCTTCGCGCTCGGCGGCCAGGCGATGGAACTCCTCGACGCCGAGGCCGAACCGGTCCGGGTTGCCGCCGACCTCGTTGAGCGCGGCGAAGCGCGTGTAGCGGTAGAACGTCGTGTCCTCGGTGCCCTTGGCCACGACCATGCCGGACGTCTGCTGGATCCGGGTGGCCAGCTCGCTCCCGGGATCGGCGCGCACGAAGGCATCGAGGATGGTCAGCGCCTCGGCCAGGTCGGGCCGGGCCCGGCGGGCCCCGTCGATCGCGGCCGTCCAGTTCGCCGCGCCTTCGGGGAGGTAGGAGCGGTAGACGGGGAAGGCGACCATCGTCTCGGCCACCGCCTGCCGCGCCGTTTCGGCGTCGACGTGGGGCAGCAGCGCCGCGATCCGCCGGACTTCGGCGACCAGGATGTGGTCGGTGACCAGGCGCCGGGCCTCCGCTTCGACGCGGTGGTAGCCGGTCTTCACGCCCAGCTCCGTGGCCAGCGCCGTGAAGTCTGGCTCGGCCGCCGAGTCGACGAAGACGCCGGCGATCTCGCGCAGGGCGTCGTAGCCGGTGGTGCCGTCGACCGGCCAGCTCTGCGGCAGCGGCTCGCCCGGGTGCAGGATCTTCTCCGCGACGATCCACGCGTCCGGCGCGTTCTCCCGCAGGCGCCGGAAGTAGCCGCCCGGGTCGGCGAGGCCGTCCGGGTGGTCGACGCGCAGGCCGGTGACGTCGCCGTCGGCGACCCAGCGCAGGACCTCCCCGTGCGTCTCGGCGAACACCGTCGGGTCCTCGACGCGGACCGCGGCGAGGTTCGTGATGTCGAAGAACCGGCGGTAGGTCAGCTCCGCGTTGCCGCGGCGCCAGCCGACCAGGCGGTAGTGCTGGCGCTCGTGGATCTCTTGCGGCGTCCCGCTTTCCGTGCCAGGTGCGAGCGGGAAGCGGTGGTCGTAGTAGACCAGCTCGTCACCCTCGACGGTCAGCTCCGAGACGGCGTCATCGTCGCCGAGCACCGGCAGCAGGAGCGGGCCACGGTCCCAGTCGACGTCGAAGAAGGACGCGAACTCCGAGTCGCGGCCGTGGGTGAGCACGTCCCACCACCACCGGTTGACCTTCGGCACCTCGACCGACATGTGGTTCGGCACGATGTCGACGACCAGGCCGAGCCCCAGTTCCTTCAGCTTCTCGCTCAGCGCCACCCGGGCGGTTTCGCCGCCCAGCTCGGGCCGTGCGCGCGTCGGGTCGACGACGTCGTAGCCGTGGGTCGAGCCGGGTGCCGCGTCGAGCACCGGTGACGCGTAGAGCGCGCCGATGCCCAGGTCACGCAGGTAGCCGGCGATGCCGGCGGCGTCGCTGAAGGGGAACTCCGGGCGCAGCTGCACCCGGTAGGTCGACTCCGGCACCGTCATGCGGGCTCCGTCCGCTGCAGCACGATCAGGGACCGGGCGGGCAGGGAGAACTGGCCGCCGCCTTCGAGGGGTTTCGCGTCGTGGGGCTCCACCTCGCCCGCCGCCGTGTCGATGACGACGGTCCAGGCTTGGCCGTAGCCGTTGCCCGGGAGCTTGGCGTCGATGTCCTCGTAGTGCGCGTTGAACGCGAGCAGGAACGAGTCGTCCTCGACGTGCATCCCGCGCGGGTCGAGGTCCGGGATCGCCTGGCCGTTGAGGAAGACGACGACCGCCTTGCCGAAGCCGTCGTCCCAGTTCTGCTCGGTCATCTCCTCGCCGGCCGGGGTGAACCAGGCGATGTCGCCGAGCTTCTCGCCCTTGCCGACCGGCCCGCCCTGGAAGAAGCGGCGGCGGCGGAACACCGGGTGCTGCTTGCGGAACGCGCTCAGCCCGCCGGTGAACCGGACCAGGTCGACGTGCTCGGTGGCCAGCGCCCAGTCCATCCAGGACAGTTCGGAGTCCTGGCAGTAGACGTTGTTGTTGCCCTGCTGGGTACGGCCGAACTCGTCGCCGTGCAGGATCATCGGCACGCCCTGCGACAGCATCACCGTGGCCAGCATGTTGCGCTGCTGCCGGATGCGCAGCTCGTTCACCTGCGGGTCGTCGGTGTCGCCCTCGACCCCGCAGTTCCACGACCGGTTGTCGTCGGCGCCGTCGCGGCCGTCTTCGCCGTTGGCCTCGTTGTGCTTTTCGTTGTAGGACACCAGGTCCCGCAGCGTGAAGCCGTCGTGGGCGGTGACGAAGTTGATCGACGCGAACGGGCGGCGGCCGTCGTCCTGGTAGAGGTCCGACGAGCCGGTGATCCGCGACGCGAACTCGCCGAGCGTCGAGGGCTCGCCGCGCCAGAAGTCGCGGACGGTGTCGCGGTACTGCCCGTTCCACTCCGTCCACAGCGGCGGGAAGTTGCCGACCTGGTAGCCACCGGGC
The DNA here is from genome assembly GCF_030182635.1 of Amycolatopsis ponsaeliensis. NCBI lineage: Bacteria > Bacillati > Actinomycetota > Actinomycetes > Pseudonocardiales > Pseudonocardiaceae > Amycolatopsis > Amycolatopsis ponsaeliensis. The sequence goes on along the minus strand of NZ_JAPZLD010000020.1, from coordinate 49,088 downwards.
CCGACGTCCCACGGCTCGGCGATCAGCTTCACCTGGCTCACGATCGGGTCCTGCTGCACGAGGTCGAAGAACGTGGACAGCCGGTCGACGTCGTAGAACTCGCGCGCCAGCGCGGAGGCGAGGTCGAAGCGGAAGCCGTCGACGTGCATCTCCGTCACCCAGTAGCGCAGCGAGTCCATGATCAGCTGCAGGGTGTGCGGGTTGCGGACGTTGAGGGAGTTCCCGGTGCCGGTGTAGTCCATGTAGTACTCGGGCTCTCCCTCCACCAGGCGGTAGTAGGCCTCGTTGTCGATGCCGCGCATCGACAGGGTCGGCCCGAGGTGGTTGCCCTCCGCGGTGTGGTTGTAAACCACGTCGAGGATGACTTCGATGCCGGCCTCGTGGAGGGCCTTCACCATGCCCTTGAACTCCTGGACCTGGCCGCCCTCACCGGGCATCGCGGCGTAGGAGTCGTGCGGGGCGAAGTAGCCGATCGTGTTGTAGCCCCAGTAGTTCGTGAGCCCCTTCTCCTCCAGGCCGTGGTCGGAGACGAACTGGTGCACCGGCATCAGCTCCACCGCCGTCACGCCGAGTTTCTGCAGGTGCTCGACGACGGCGGGGTGCGCCAGGCCGGCGTAGGTGCCCCGCAGCGCTTCGGGCACGAACGGGTGGTTCACCGTCATGCCCTTGACGTGGGCTTCGTAGATCACCGTTTCGTTGTACGGCCGCTTCGGCTGGCGGTCGTTGCCCCAGTCGAAGAACGGGTTCGCCACCAGCGAGTACGGCACCCGGCCGGCGGAGTCGGCGTCGTTGCGCTCGTCCGGGTTGGCGAACTGGTAGCCGAACAGCGACTCGTCCCACTTCACGCCGTGGGAAACGGCCTTCGCGTACGGGTCGATGAGCAGCTTGTTCGGGTTGCAGCGCAGGCCGCGGGCCGGGTCGTACGGGCCGTGCACCCGGAACCCGTAGCGCTGGCCGGGCTGGACGTTGAGCAGGTAGCCGTGGTGGACGAACCCGTCCACCTCTTCCAGGGCGTACCGCGTTTCGTTGCCGTCGTCGTCGAAGAGGCACAGCTCGACCCGCTCGGCCACCTCGGAGAAGAGGGCGAAGTTCGTCCCCACCCCGTCGTAGGTGGCGCCGAGCGGGTAGGGCGTTCCGGGCCAGGGCCGCACTGGGTTCTCCTCGAGCTTTCGCAGGTTGTGCCGGGTGTCCGTGCTGACGGACGGGAATCGCGCGCCGTGGGGTACCCGTTACCCGGGCAAGGGACGCGCCGCCGCCAGCGGCGCGATCGCGGCGCGCACCCCCTTCGCGGTGAAGAAGCCGTCGACACTGACGGGAAGGGGGATCCGCCAGTTAGGGTACTGGTCGACGGTCCCGGGCAGATTCGGCTGCCGCACCTGGCCCGAAACGTCGGCCGGCGAGGTCAGCACCAGCCGCGACGCGGCTCGCGCGAGGAGACTGTGCAGCGCGACGACCATGTCGTCGGCCGGGATCCCTTCCCGGGCAAGGAGTTCTCGCAGCGCTTGACGTTCCGCGGCGGCCGCGTTCTCTTCGGCTTCGACGCCCCGGTCCAGCAGGCCCAGCTCGGCGCGAACCCGGACGTGCTCGCCCCGCAGCCAGCCGGTGACGGTCGGCAGGTCGTGCGTGGAGATGCTGGCCATGGCCTCCGGATCCCACCCGTCCGGGCGGGTGAACGGCTTGCCCGGCGCGTCCCAGTCGCGTTCGAACCACAGGACGGCCGAGCTGAGCATGCCGCGCTCGTGCATGGTCTCGGTGACGGTGTCCTCGACGGTGCCGAGGTCCTCCCCCACGACGACCGCGCCGGCCCGGTGCGCCTCCAGCGCGAGCACGCCGACCATGGCCTCGGCGTCGTAGTGGACGTAGGTGCCGCGGTGCGCGGGCTCGCCCGGCGGGATCCACCACAGCCGCCAGAGCCCGGCGATGTGGTCGACGCGGATGCCGTCGGCGTAGCGCAGGACGCCGCGGATGACGTCGCGGAACGGCGCGTACCCGGCCTCGGCGAGCTTGTCCGGCCGCCACGGCGGCAGGTTCCAGTCCTGTCCCTGCTGGTTGAAGGCGTCCGGCGGCGCGCCGACGCGGACGTCGGCGGCGAAGACGTCCCGCACCGCCCAGGTGTCGGCCCCGCCGGGGTGCACGCCGACGGGCAGGTCGTGCACGATCCCGACGGTCATCCCGGCGTCGCGGGCGGCTTTGCGGGCCGTTTCCAGCTGCTCGCGGCAGAGGTGCTGCAGCCAGGCGTGGAAGCCGACGCGCTCTTCGAGCTCTTCACGGGCCTTTTCGACCTCGGGCCCGGCGGGGTCTTGGAGCGGCGCAGGCCACTCCCGCCAGTCGGCGCCGTGCTGTTCGGCGAGGGCGCAGAAGAGGGCGAAGTCTTCGAGGTCGGCGTCGTCCGGCAGGTCTTCGACCCGGTGCGGCCACAGCAGCTCGAGCGCGGCGCGTTTCGCCGTCCAGACGGCGTCGTAGTCGATGAGCTCGCCGTCGCGGTCCGGAGCCAGGGACCGCACGGCCTCCTGCGTCGCGGCATCGGCCTGCGCGTAGGTCTCGGTGGCGGTGACGCGCAGGTAGAGGGGGTTGGCGAACCGCCGGCTCGCGGGCGAGTAGGGCGACCGCTCGACGGGGTGGGCGGGGCTGAAGGCCTGCACGGGGTTGACCAGCAGCACGCCGGCGTCCAGCTCCGAGGCCGAGCGGGCGGCGAAGGTCGCGAGGTCCGCGTAGTCGCCGATACCCCAGGAGCCGGCCGAGTGCAGAGAGTAGAGCTGCAGCATCCAGCCCCAGGCGGGCGGGACGGCCGGCAGTGCCGCGGGCACGACGGCGAGCACGACGTCCTGCTCGGCGGTGACGACCCGGTGCCAGCCGAGCGGCAGGTCGTCCGGCAGTTCGCCGGTGACGGGCCGCCGGCTCCCGTCTTCGAGGACGACCTCGGCGTCGACGCCGAGCGCCCGGGTGCTGCCTTCTTTGACGACGATGGTGGGCGGCAGCTTCGCCGTGGTCTCGCGGGCGCCGAGGGCCCGGGCGATGGAGTCGTCGCTGGTGGCGTCGACCCCGAACTGCCCCAGAACGGCGACGACGACCTCGTCTTCGACTTCGACCCGGACCTGGTCGGCGTTCTCGTACCGGGTGGCGACGCCGTAGCGGTCGGCGAGCTGGTGCAGGGCGCTGCGGGCGGGGATCTCGTCGGGCACGGGCCCAGCATTCCGGTGCGGGGCCGTTCCCGCCATCCGCACGGCCCGACATCACCCCGGAGCCGTTCTGCGGAAACTTCCGTGACCTTTTAACTTCTTCTCATGGGTGTGCGGAGAACCTTGAACGTGGACGACGTCCTGAAGCGCCAGGAGTCCGGGGAGCTCAAGCGGCGGCTGCGCGGGCGGGACCTGGTCGGGTTCGGTGTCGGGATCATCATCGGCACCGGCATCTTCACCCTCGCGGGCGTGGAGGCGAAGACGCACGCCGGGCCCGCGGTGACGCTGTCGTTCGTGCTCGGCGCGGTCGTCGCGGGGCTCGCGGCGCTCTGCTACGCCGAGCTCGCGTCCAGCGTCCCGACGGCCGGAAGTGCCTACACGTACGCCTTCGCCACCCTCGGCGAGGTCTTCGCCTGGATCATCGGCTGGGACCTGCTGCTGGAGTTCGCGCTCGGCGCGGCCGTGGTGTCGCGCGGCTGGTCCGGCTACCTGGCCAACCTGCTCGGGCTGTCGCCGGAGTGGTTCGGCGAGGACGCGAAGGTGAACGTCGGGGCGGTGCTGATCATCGCGGTACTGACCGTCGTCGCCGTGCTGGGCATCAAGGAGTCCGCCTGGCTGACCAACGTGCTCGTCTGCGTGAAGGTCGCCGTCTGCGTGCTCGTGCTGGCGGTCGGCTTGTTCTTCGTCAAGGGCGCGAACCTGACGCCGTTCATCCCGCCGGCCCAGCCTCCCGCGAACGGCACGACGGTGCTGGAGCAGCCGATCGTCCAGGCCGCGCTCGGCCTGGAGCAGTCGGTCTACGGCATCGCCGGGATGGTCACCGCCGCCGCGATCGTCTTCTTCGCCTACACCGGTTTCGAAGCGCTCGCGAACCTCGGCGAAGAGACGCTGAACCCGCGCAAGGACCTCCGGGTCGGCATCCTCGGCGCGCTCGGCGTGTGCGCGCTGCTCTACATCGGGGTGTCGATCGTGCTGACCGGCATGATCCCGTTCACCGACATCGACACCGGCGCGCCGCTGGCCGACGCGTTCGACCGGGTCGGCCAGCACTGGGTCGGCGCGCTCATCTCGCTCGGCGCGGTGACCGGGCTGACGTCGGTGATGATGGTCGAGCTGGTCACGATCGGGCGGATCGGCTTCGCCATGGGTCGCGACGGCCTGCTGCCGAAGGCGCTCGGCGCCACGCACCCGCGCTGGGGCACCCCGCACCGGATGACCATCGGCGGTGCCGTGCTGATCGCCGTGCTGGCCGCGTTCATCCCGATCTCCGAGCTGGCCGACATGGTGAGCATCGGCGCGCTGTCGGCGATGATCATCGTGGCCGTCGCGGTGCCGGTGCTGCGCCGCCGCCGGCCCGACCTGGACCGGCCGTTCCGGGTGCCGTTCTCGCCGGTGGTCCCGATCCTGGCGGCGCTGGCGTGCCTGTACCTGATGCTCAACCTCAACGTGCTCACCTGGATCCGGTTCGCCGTGTGGCTGGTGATCGGCCTGGTCATCTACTTCGCCTACGGCCGCCGCCATTCGCGGTTCGCCCCCGAGAACGCCGAGGTCAGTCCCACAACGACGGAGTGAGGCCGGCGACGCGGGCCGCCTCGCGGGCCGTGGCGGCCTGGTCCGCGTCGACGACCACCAGCACGCCCAGCCCGGCCAGCGCCGCGGCGACCCACTCGACGGGCTGGTCGTGGATCCCGTTGTCCCCGAAGGACGAATAAGTGTCCACAACGGACAGCAGGGTGCCTTCGGCGCCGATGCGGACGCCCGCGACGAGCACGAAGTGGCCGCCCGGCGGACGCCAGCGGGACGTCCACAATGGCGGGACGCCGGTGTCGAGGTAGTCGAGCAGCGCGCGTTCCGGGGTGTCGTGGGCACCGAGCTCGGCGCCGTCGATCCGGGCGATCACCGCGACGCGCGGCACGTCCCAGAGTCCGAGCAGCAGGTCGAAGAGCGTCTCGGTCGTCCACTCCCCCGTCACCGGCACCGCCGCGAGGGCGCCGCCCGACAGCGCACCGATGGCAGTCGCCAGCCCGGAAACCCGCGTCCCCGCGGCGGCCGGGTCGTCGACGAGCGGCACGGGCAACCGGAACTCGGGACGGCCGGCCTCGCCCGGCGGGCGCACGACCGGCCCGCGCACGGTCCCCGCGGCCATCGCGACGGCGTCCTGGTCGGGCACGTCGAGCCCGGCCGCGCGCAGCGCCGCGAGCCCGCAGAACGCGGCGGCCAGGCCGTCTTTCTGGGGCAGCTCCGCCTGGGCGACCGCGGCCAGCCGGGCCCCGCCCGGCAGCCACCGCACCCCGGACAGGTCGAGCTGCCCGCCGTCGATCCCCGAAGACATCGGTCCTCTCAGTGGCTTCCCGGATTCGCTGAGGTCATCTTCCCAGCCTCAATAACGCCACAGGTGGGCTGCGACGATTTCGTCGGCCGTGCGGTCGGCCGCCCACGCGGCGTCGGACGCCCGGACCGCGCGGAAGGCCCCGAGCAGGTCATCGCCGAGCACGCCGGCGACGCGGGGCGAGGCCGTCAGGGCGGCGTCCTGTCCGGCGGTGTCCGCGGGCAGCCGGCGCACGCCGCGCGTCTCCCGCTCGCCTTCGGTCCAGCCGCCCGGGTCGTCGGCGATCGGCTCGGGCAGCGCGGCCGCGTCTTCGATGCCAGCCATCCCCGCGGCGAGCACCACGGCCAGGGCGAGGTAGGGGTTGGCGGCGGCGTCCGACGTCTTGAGCTCGACGTTCGCGTGGTCGGCGCCCAGCAGCGGCGAGCCCGGGACGTACCGCAGCGGCGCCTCCCGGTTCTCGACGCCCCAGAATGCGTAGGCGCCCGCGAAGTAGCCGGGACGCAGCCGCAGGGTGGACGGGACGCTCGGCGCCGTGATCGCGGTCAGCGCCGGGAGATCGCGCAGCAGGCCGGCGAGGTAGGCGGCGCCGTCGGCGGTGGGGACGCCGTCGCCGTTGTCGTCGAGGAGGTTGCGGCCCTTGCGGCGGACGGAGGTGTGCAGGTGCCAGCCGTTGCCGGCCGCGCCGAGCCCGATCAGCGGCGCGAAGCTGACGACGAGGCCGTGCGCGTGGGCGGCGGCGTGGATGGTCTGCCGGGCCAGCAGCTGATCATCGGCGGCGGCGACCGGATCGGTGGCGGCCAGCGAGAGTTCGACCTGCGCGACGCCGTACTCGGCGTGCAGCTGGCCGATCCGCAGGCCGTTGGCGGCGAAGTCGTGCAGGAGGGCGGCGACGAAGGCGTCGAGCCCGACGAGGGCGTGCGGGCTGTAGGCGGGCCCGGGGTGCCCGGGCGAGCTGACGACGTCCGTGCTGCCCGCGGGCGCGACGGCGAACTCGAGCTCATAGCCGGCGCGGAACTCCAGCCCCCGCCGCGCACCCTCGGCGACCTGCGCTTCGAGGACGGCGCGCTGGCAGTAGGGCCACGGATCGCCGTTTCGGGTGAGCTGCCGGACGGGCGCCCAGGCGAGCGCGGGCTGCCCGGCGAGCCGCCGCAGCCGGTCGACGACGGGCACGAGCCGGATGTCCCCAGAGGGCGTGGCGAGGCCGGCGTGCCCGTAGGTGATGGCGTCGTGGCTGTCGAAGACGGCGAAGAGCGAGGTGGCCCCGACGCCCCGCGAGGCGGCATCGGCAAGCCCCCCGATGGGCACGATGCGCGAGCGCGGGATGCCGTTGTTGTCCGCCCAGGCGAGGTGCACCCCACCCACCCCGGCCGCGGCGAAGTCCTTCGCCGCGGCAGACGCCGCCTTGGTCATGGCACCCACCTCCTCCGGCCCCGAGCAGACCCCACCCATCCCGGGGGACGAGCCCCGCTCCAGCGTATCGGGCGGGTCCGACGGAACCGCCGGGGAAAGCGGCCGGTGGGCCGGGTTGTCCACATCACGGTCGGCCTGTGGGTAACCCGGCAACGGTTGGACCGGCGGCCCCGCGGTTCCGGTAGCTCGGCAGCTCGAGAACCCGGGAGCTCGGCGGCCAGACAGCTCAGCTGGGCCGGCAACCTGGCAACTCGGCGGTCCGGCAGCTCCGGCGGCCCGGCAGCCCGGCAGCTCGGCGGGGCCCGGCGGGGCTCGGCGGCCCAGCAATTCGGCAGCTCGGAGGCCCGGCAGCTCTGGCGGCTCGGCAGCTGGCGACCTGGCGGCCTGAGAGTTCGCCTGCTCGGCGCTAGGCAACCCGGTAGCCACACAACCCGGCAGCTCAGCAGCTCAGCAGCTCAGCAGCTCAGCGGCTCGGCGGCTCGGCGGGGCTCGGAGGGCTCAGCAATTCGGCAGCTCTGCGACCAAACAGCTCGGCAATTCGGCGGCTCCGCAGCCCGGCATCCCGGCAAGCCAGCGGCGGCCCCGCACAGCGGCCATCAGCCCAGCAGCTCCTGGCACCAGCCAGCGGCTCCATAACCGAACCACAGACCGCCACCGAGCCCGACCACCAAGCACCCCAGTCAGCCCGCAACCAAAGCCACAGACCACCAACGACCCACCCCGGCCACCATCACCCAGGCGGCTCCGGCACCGGCCGCACCGCCTCATCCCGGCTCCGCAAAGCCACCCCGCCCACCACCGCCAACGTCCCCAGCGCCTCCGGCCACGAAGGCACCTGACCCAGCAGCACGAACCCCATCACCCCCGCCGTCACCGGCAGCAACGCCAGCAGCACCGCGAACCGCGCCTGCCCCAGCCGCCTCAGCACCACCTGGTCCAGCGCATACGGCACCACCGTCGACAGCACCCCCACACCGACCCCCAGCAGCAGCATCCGTGGCGAAGACCACACCTCGCCCGTTCCGAAGGCCAGCGGGGACAGCACCACCGTCGCCGCCGCGAAGCCGATCGCCAGGCTGTCGATCCCCGATCCCTCCGCCGAAGCCACCCTCTTGCCCAGGAGGATGTAGCCCGCCCAGGCCGCCGCCGCGCCCAGCGCGAACACCACTCCGAGCACCGACCCGGACAGCTGGACGTCCGCGATCGCCACCACCCCGCAGGCCACCAGGACCACCGCCAGCACGTCCCGCGGCGTCCGGGAGCCGAACGCCGCCACCAGGACCGGGCCGATGAACTCCATCGCCACCACCGTCCCCAGCGGCAAGCGGGCGATCGCCTCGTAGAAGAGCACGTTCATGCCCGCCGTCACGACCCCGAAGGCGATCGCCAGCGCCAGCCGGTGGCCTCGCCACGCCGCCCGCCCGGGGCGGCGCCAGGCCAGGAGCACCACCGCCGCGCCGAGGCAGCGCAGCCACGCCACTCCGGCGGGGGTCGCGTGGCCGAATAGGCCGACCGCGATGGCCGCTCCGGCGTACATGGAAATTCCGCTGAGAACGAACAACAGCGGGGCGGGTACCGCGGAAAGCCTCCTCGGCGAAGTCAACGTGCTCACGACCCCATGGTGCCTGACCACGGAAAACGTAACTCTCCGGGTAATCGTCTCCTGCAATGCGGGATGCGGTTACGGCATCCGGGGTAAATCGGCGTGACTCAGGTCCCACCGGCGCGGGAACACTTGCGAGCCGCGAAACGTCTGGAAGAGTGGAAGCACGAACACCGCGGAGCCGAAGGCGATCGCCGCCACCGGCATCAGTCCCGAAGTGGGCGTAGCTGGATCGATGGCACCGGGCAACCGGTGCCGGGACGGAGGGAGACCCCCATGACAACGCCGACGCTCACCCGCCCCGAACTGACCGCCGCCGACCGCTGTGACCGGTGCGGAGCAGCAGCTCAGGTACGAGCCATCCTCAAGGGTGGCGAACTGCTCTTCTGCGGGCACCACGCCCGCGAGCACGAGGCCAAGCTCAAGGAACTGTCCGCCGACATCCAGCGGTAACGACCCCGAAACGCCGAAGGCGGCCGGTGCGCACAGGCACCGGCCGCCTTCGTTTTCTGCAACTTGCAAAGTGCGTGGCGGTTATCACGGCAAGGCCACGGAAGATACCTATTCCGGACACGAAACCGGACAGGAAATCAGACAGAATCCAGCACGACTTCGAACGCCACTTCCGCGGCGCCCAGCAGCTTCACGTCGGCCCCCAGCGCCGAGCTGATGATCCGGGTGCCGCCGACCGCGCGGCTCACCAGGCTGCGCCGGCGGACCTCCGTGCCGACGTGCCGCAGCACCGCCTCCGGCAGCACCGTCAGCAGGTCGCCGAGGATCACCAGCTGCGGCCCGAGCAGGTTGACGACGTTGATCAGCCCCAGGGTCAGCCACTCGGCGAACTCCGCCAGCCGCGACAGCGCCAACTCCGGGTTCCGGCCCAGCTCGCGCAGCTCGAACAGGATCGCCCCGCGCGGGGTGTCCTCCGGCAGGCCGAGCGCCCGGCACAGCGCCGCCTCGCCGACCTCGGTCTCCCAGCAGCCGCTGCTGCCGCAGTAGCAGTCGCGCCCGTCCGGGCGGATCACCATGTGCCCGATCTCGCCGACGTAGCCGGAGCCGCCGCGCAGCGCCGACCCCTCGGCGATGACGCCGCCGCCGACCCCGACGTCCGCCGAGATGTACACCACGTCGGACGCCCCGCGGGCCGCGCCGCGCAGATGCTCGGCGACCGCGCCGAACTCGGCGTCGTTGCCGACCATGATCGGGATCTGCAGCACCCCGCCGAGCCGCTCGCCGAGGGCGACGTCGGTCCAGCGCAGGTTCGGGGCCTCGTGCACGTGCCCGTCCGACCGCCGGACGACGCCGGGCACCGACACCCCGGCCGCCACCGGGGTCACGTCGAGGTCGCCGGCCAGGATCGCCGTCGACTCGATGACGTGCGTGATGACCTCGTCGGGCTGCCCCATCCGGCCACGCAGGTTCCAGCTGTTGCGGCCGAGGATCTGGCCACCCAGCCCGACCAGGGCGATCGCGACGTGCTCGACCTGCAGGTCGACCGCCAGCACGACCGCCGCGTGCGGCTGGGGCAGGACCAGGAGCGAGGGGCGGCCCGCCCCTCGTCCCGGCCTCGGCACCTTCTCCTCGACGACGCCGGCTTCGGCGAGCCCGTCGACGAGGGTCTTGATCGTGCTCCGGTTGAGCCCCAGCTCGGCGGCCAGGGTCGCCCGGGTGCTCGGCCCGCCGACGTGCAGCAGGCGGAGCAGGGTCGTGCGGTTGTGCCGGCGCACCTCGTCCGGACGTGCAACGGGTGTGCTGGTCACGGGCCTGATCATTCCATGCTGGTTCAGCGAGTCGACGCAGCCGCGCGGCGCCGGGACAGCGCGTCGACCGTGGCGGCGAGCAGCAGGACCAGACCGGTGACGATGTTGACCACCGCGGCCGGCTGCTTGAGCAGGCCCAGGCCGTTGATGACCACGGCGATCACGAGGCCACCGACGACGGCGTCGGCCACGCGGCCCTTGCCGCCGAACAGCGACGTGCCGCCGATGACGGCCGCACCGACCGAGTACAGCAGCGTGTTGAGGCCACCGGACTGCGGGCTGACCGAGCCGACCTTCGACGCGGCGACGATGCCGCCGATGGCCGCGACCGCCGAACCGATGACGAACACGCTCGCCCGGATCTTCGGCACGTCGATACCGGCACGGCGGGCGGCTTCCTTGTTGCCGCCGACCGCGTAGACGTACCGGCCGTACTTGGTCCGGTTGAGCACGTAGGTCCCGGCCACCAGCAGCACCAGCATGATCGGGATGACGTACGGGATGCCCTGGATCGTGACGACCGCCTTGTTCGGCGAGCGGTTGACCGTCAGCAGCCAGGTGCCCAGCGCCGACAGCACCACGAGCGCGGCGACCTTGACGGCCACCAGCGCCGTCGGCTGGACGACCAGGCCGCGCTGGAGCCGCCGGAAGTGGCTGACCAGCGTGATCACCGCGAACCCGCCGGCGGCGACCAGGAAGAAGATCCAGCTGCCGAGGACGTTCAGGTTGCCGTTGGCGATCTTGTACAGGACGTCGGAGTTGGTGATGCCGATCGTGCCGCCCTCACCGATGAACTGCAGCAGGACGCCCTGCCACACGATGAACAGCGCCAGCGTCACGACGAAGGACGGCATGCCGATCTTCGACACCAGGAAGCCGGTGATGCAGCCGATCGCGGTGCCCACGCAGATGGCCAGCAGGATCTCCAGCCAGGCGTTGGCGGGGACGCCGATCGCCACGAGCAGCAGGCCGACCAGCGACAGCGCGGCACCGGCCCAGATCCGCTGGTAGGCCGACAGCAGCATGGCCGCGGCGAGGACCGCGATGAACGTGATGAACACGCCGGATCCCAAGGTGCCCAGCAAATTGCCCGCATGGACGTAGTGCAGGGCCATCACCGACGCGGCGGTGCCGGAGGCCACACCGGCGGCGAGGTCGATCTCGCCGAGCAGCAGCACGAAGACGATGCCCATCGCGATGATGATCACGCCCGCGCCCTGCGGGAAGACGTTGGCGATGTTGGCCAGCGTGAAGAAGTTGTCCGACAGCGCGCTGAACAGGATGACGAGCACGAGCAGGCCGAACAGCGACGGCAGCGAGCCGAGCTCGCCGGCCCGCAGGCGGGCGAAGTAGTCGCGGAGGGCTTCACCGGTTGACATCGATGTCGTGTCGATGCCGAAGTCGGTGATCGCCGCGGTGGGGTTCTGGGTCTGCGCGAGCGCTTCCGCGGCCGGGGTGTCGACCTCGTGCTTGGCAGGGGTTTCAGTCATTTCCGGTTCTTTCTTCCCGCTCACAGGACCACGGCTTCGGGCCGGGCCAGGCCGAGGTCACCGGAGCGCCCGGCGGTGATCAGCTCCACGATCTGGCCGTGGGAAACGTCCTTCGTGTGCACCTCGGCGACGAGCCGGCCGAGGTACAGCACCGAGATGCGGTCGGCGACCTCGAACACGTCGGCCATGTTGTGGCTGATCAGCACGACCCCGAGGCCCTGCTCGGCCAGCCGGCGGACCAGGTCGAGCACCTGCCGGGTCTGCGCGACACCGAGGGCGGCGGTCGGCTCGTCCAGCACGACGACCTTGCTGTTCCACAGCACCGACTTGGCGATCGCCACGGTCTGGCGCTGACCACCGGACAGCGAGGAGACCGGCGTCCGGACCGACTTCACGGTCCGCACCGACAGGGAGGCCAGCGTCTCGCGAGCGGCCTTCTCCATGCTGGCTTCGTCCAGCTTCCACGAGTTTCCGCGCTCGCGGCCGAGGAACATGTTCTGCACGATGTCGAGGTTGTCGGCCAGGGCGAGGTCCTGGTAGACGACCTCGATGCCGAGGTCGGCCGCGTCCTTCGGCCCGCGGATGTGGGCGTCCTGCCCGTTGAACCGCACGGCCCCCGAGTCGTACGGGTGGATGCCGGCGATGCACTTGACGAGGGTCGACTTGCCGGCGCCGTTGTCGCCGACCAGGGCGGTCACTTCGCCCGCACGCACGTCGAAGTCCACGTCGTGGAGGACGTGGACGGGGCCGAAGCTCTTGTTCAGGCCCTTGATCTCGAGGATGGGCTCACTCATGGATGGCAGTTCTCCGAATTTTCCGATGCCCTTTGCCGCCGCTAGGGCCAGGCGATCCCCGCGGGCGGGGAGTGGGGACCGGGCCGGGGCGCGCCGTCGGGGTGCGCGTCCCGGCCCGGCTGTTCATGGGTGCTGCGTGCGGCTCAGGAGATGCCGAGCGAGCTGCACTTGGCGGCGAGGTCGCCACCGCAGATCTCGGCGGCCTTCACGTAGCCCTGGGTGACGACGGTCTTGACGTCCTTCTCGAGGATCGTCGTCGGCGTGAGCAGCACCGACTTGATGTCGCGGTTGCCCTTCGGGTCGTGCAGCTTGCCGGTCGCGATGGCGTCGGCACCGGCGGTGTCACCCTTGGCCAGGGCGGCGGCCAGCTTGGCGGTGGCTTCGGCCTCTTCCTTGATCGGCTTGAAGACCGTCATGTACTGGTCGCCGCGCATGACCGCCATCAGGCCGTCGGCGGTGGCGTCCTGGCCGGTGACCGGGACCTTCCCGTTGAGGCCGTTCTTCTTGAGGATGGTGATGACCGCGCCGGCCAGGCCGTCGTTCGCCGCGACGACGCCGTCGACCTTGCCGCCGTTGGCGGTGAAGATCTGCTCGAACGTCGTGCCGCCGAGCTGGTTGTCCCAGTCGTTGATCGGCTGCTTCTGGATCCGCTTGAGCGTGCCCGCCGAGGCCAGCGAGTCGAGGACGGAGTCCTGGCCCTTGGTGAACAGCGTGGCGTTGTTGTCGGTCGGGGCGCCCTCGATCTGGACGAAACCCGCGCCCGGCTTGCTCTTCAGCGCGTCGGCCATGGCCTGGCCCTGCAGCTGGCCGACCTTCTCGTTGTCGAACGAGACGTAGTAGTCGGCGGATCCGCCGAGGCTCGGGCGGTCGTAGTCGATGACCGGGATGCCCGCGGTCTTCGCCTTGGCCTCGACCGCGGCACCGACGGCCGGGTCACCGGGGGCGATGACCAGGACCTTGACGCCGGAGCTGATGAAGCCGTCGGCCAGGGTGGCGAACTTCTGGTTGTCGCCCTGGGCGTTCTGGACGTCGACCTCGAAGCCCTGGGCCGTCAGCGCGGCCTGCAGCATCGGCTTGTCGAACGCTTCCCAGCGCGCCGAGGTGGCGGTCTCCGGGAGGATGACGCCGACCTTGCCGCTGGCGCCGCCGGCGGCGGCCGGGGCGGAGGAGGAGGCGGAGTTGCTCCCCGTGCCCCCGCTGTCTGAACTGTTGGCACCGCAAGCGGTCAGCACCAGGCCGGTGCTCACCGTGGCGGCGAGGAGGGTAAGGGTTCTGCTGCGCATCCTCGTTCCTTCCGGATCCAAGCATTGGTGACGAGTGGGCCGTCGACGTCGTCTCGGGCCCTGCGAGGCGGTGATCCGGAGGGTCCCGGCGCACCGTCGCGCATATGTTGTGGGCGACAACATATGCCGCTGAGCGGCTGCGGGGAAGATAGCTGGATCGATTAAATGACACCAATTGGACACGGTTCGGCAACACAGGCTGAGCGTCGCCCGGAAAGAGTAGATCCGCTGACGATGTGATCGCCAGCACTTACCGTGTGTTACATCCAGGTTTCTTGCGAAGGTGAAGATACTCCGCCGGTGTACACCGAGTGCGATCCGCCGCGAAGTGGTGGTGAACCCACGGCAAACGCGCGGGATTGGTCGCCGACTTGCGAACTTCGCACCCGAACGTGCCCGAAGCACCACCCGTCGGGGGACGCCCGGGCAGCCGGGAGACGACCGATCGGGCACGTAACGTCACGAAGTTGTGGAAGGTCCGGCGGAGCTCCGGCGGAACGGACGGTGACCGGCGGTTCAGCCTCCTGGGCGACACCGGTGGGTGGGACAAGCCCGGGGCGGGCGGGGTCGCGCGGGGCACGGTAAGGCGGGCTCGGCGGGCTGCTCGCGGCATCCGGTGGGCGAGGTTTGCGCGACTTCGCGACTTAGCCGGACGACCGCCGACCACGCGCGGGCTCCGCTGCGCACGCCGCCTTCGGCCCCACCGGGCTTAGTCCGAGCCAGCGAGGCAGTCCACGCACCTCGACCGGCCACCCACTTCGGCCCCACCAGGCTAGGTCCGAGCCAGCAGGCTGCCCACGCACCTCGACCGGCCGCCCACTTCGGCCCCACCGGGCCTGGTCCGACCGGGCTCTCCACACACCTCGGCCGACCGGCCCATCAACCCCTCGGGCCGCGGCGCCTCACCAGGTCCGCAGCGTGACGATCCGTTCCTCGAGCTGCTCCACGGTCGCCATGGCGGTCACCGGCCCACCACACACCCGCCGAAGCTCGTTGTGGATCGCTCCATGCGGCTTCTTCGTGCGGTGGTGGTACATCCCCACCAGCGCGTTCAGCTCCTTGCGCAGCGCGCCGAGCCGCTCGCTCACCGACTGGGGACGAGCCTGCGGGGCCGGCTCCTCCTTCGCGGGCTTGCGGCGCTTCTCGTCCGAGATCTGCTCTTCCTGCCGCTTCCGCAGCAGCGCGCGGACCTGGTCGGGCTCCAGCAGCCCCGGCAGGCCGAGGTACTCCTGCTCCTCGTCCGACCCCGAGAACACCGCCGTGCCGAACGAGTTGCCGTCGTAGATGACCTGGTCGAGCTCGGCCGAGGCGCCCAGCGACGTGAACGCCTTCTCTTCCTCGCCCGGCTCGTCCTCGGTGCGGTTGGCCTGGGCGAGGAGCTCGTCCTCCCAGCCTTCCTTCTCGCGGTGCGGCTTGCCCAGCACGTGGTCGCGCTGCGCTTCCAGCTCGCTGGCCAGCTCCAGCAGCACCGGCACCGACGGCAGGAACACGCTCGCCGTCTCGCCCTTCTTCCGGGCGCGCACGTACCGGCCGATCGCCTGGGCGAAGAACAGCGGGGTCGACGCGCTCGTCGCGTACACGCCCACCGCGAGCCGCGGGACGTCGACGCCTTCCGAGACCATCCGGACCGCCACGATCCAGCGCTCGTTCGTCTCGGAGAACTCCTTGATCCGGCCCGAGGCCTTCGGGTCGTCCGACAGCACCAGCGTCGGCATCTCGCCCGAGATGCGCTCCAGGATCTTCGCGTACGCCCGCGCCGACTCCTGGTCGGTGGCGATCACCAGGCCGCCCGCGTCCGGCACGCTCTGGCGCACCTGCGACAGCCGGGTGTCCGCGGCGTGCAGGACCGCCGGGATCCACTCGCCCGACGGGTCGAGCGCCGTGCGCCACGCCCGGGCGTTCTGCTCCGCGGTCAGCGGCTCGCCGAGGCGCGCGGTGAACTCCTCCCCTGCGCTCGTGCGCCAGGAGGCCTCGCCCGAGTACGCCAGGAAGACGACCGGCCGGACCACGCCGTCGGCCAGCGCGTCCGCGTAGCCGTACGAGTGGTCGGCCTTGCTGCGCTGGAAGCCGCCCGAGTCCGGCTCGTAGGTGACGAACGGGATGGCCGAGTCGTCGGACCGGAACGGCGTCCCGGTCAGCGACAGCCGCCGGACGGCCGGGGTGAAGGCCTCGCGGATCGCGTCGCCCCAGGACTTCGCGTCACCGCCGTGGTGGATCTCGTCGAGGATGACCAGCGTCTTGCGGTTCTCCGTGCGCACCCGGTGCAGCGTGGGGTGCGCCGCGACCTGCGCGTACGTCAGCGCGACACCGTTGTAGTCCGACGAGGTGACGCCGGTGGTGTTGCGGAAGTTCGAGTCGATCTGGATGCCGGCCGTGGCGGCCGCCGAAGCCCACTGGTGCTTGAGGTGCTCGGTCGGCGTGACGATCGTGACCGCCTCGATCGTGCGGTCGCTCAGCAGTTCGGCCGCGATCCGCAGGCCGAACACGGTCTTGCCGGCGCCGGGCGTCGCCACCGCGAGGAAGTCCTTCGGCCGGCGCGTCAGGTACTTGGTGAGCGCCCGCCGCTGCCACGCACGCAGCGGGCGCGCGGTCGAGTCCTTCTCCGCGGGAGGCGCCCCGAGCTGCGTCTCCGTCATGCCGGTCCCCCCTCGCTCAAGTGCCGCTCAAGTGCTTTGACGTGCGAAAACCCTCACTGTGGTACCGACTTCGGCGTCGATGACTGCGGTGAGGGCACTGGAGCGAGTCTACCGGCCGGGTCCGACACTTCCCGGCACCGGCACGGGTGATGTCCCCCGACACGCCCGGGTGCAGGCAGGGTGACGAGCCAAATCTGCACGGATGGACCATGCTGGACACGTCATGGGTGAGGTGCAGCCGTCGGGAGCGACGAAGGTGGCCCGCAAGGGGCCGTGGCGCCTCCTCACGCGCACGCTCGGCAAGGCCTGGGAGGGCAACATCTTCTCGGAGGCCGCCGAAGCGGCCTTCTGGCAGACGCTGTCGCTGCCCCCTCTGCTGCTGGGACTGCTCGGCAGCCTGGGCTTCGTCGGCGAGTGGTTCGGCCAAGATGTCGTCGCCCAGGTGCACGACCGGATCATCGGCTTCTGCAAGACGGTGTTCAGCAGCAACGCCGTCCAGGACATCATCGAGCCGACCGTGAACAGCATCCTCACCGTCGGCAAGGGCGAGATCGTCTCGGTCGGCTTCCTGATCTCGCTGTGGGCGGGTTCGTCGGCGATGTCGTCGTTCGTGGACGCGATCACCGTCGCCCACGACCAGTACGGCGTCCGCAACGACGTCTGGCAGCGGATCTTCGCGCTGCTGCTGTACCTGTGCGGCCTGGTCATCCTGGTGGTCGGGCTGCCGCTGCTGGCGATCGGCCCCGACCTGCTGCCGGAGTTCTTCCCCGCCGACTGGCGCCCGACGGTCACGTCGTGGGTGAGCGCGCTGTACTTCCCGACCCTCGGGGTGATGATCACCCTCGCGCTGACCACGCTGTACAAGCTCGCCCTGCCGCGGAAGCTGCCGTGGCACCGCGGGCTGCCCGGCGCGGGGCTCGCGATGGTCGTGTTCCTGCTCTCCTCGGTCGGCCTGCGCGTCTACCTGAACTGGATCACCAAAACGGGTTACACCTACGGCGCGCTGGCCGCCCCGATCGCGTTCCTGCTGCTGATGTTCTTCATCGGGCTGGCCGTGGTCGGCGGCGCGTACTTCAACAGCGCGATCCAGGAGCTGTGGCCGGCGAAGGCGACCCGGCGGCAGCGGCGCAAGTGGCGGCGGCTGGAGATGGAACGCGCTTCCGAGCGGCTGCGCACCGAAGAGGGCCGCAAGCTGTGGGAGCGCACGACCACGCCGCTGCGCCGCCCGCGTCCGGAAGACGTCTCCCCCAACGGTGACGCGCCGGAGGAGGCCACCGGACCGTCCGAAGAGGACGAGCCGTCACCGAGCGCGCCCGATCCGGCACCCAGCGCTGCTCAGGGTCGCGTCTCCTCCCAGGGGACGACCCGGAATCCACCCACAGACTGAGTCGCCCCTCAGGTCGGACATGGGAAGCTCCTCGGGTCACTGACGCAGGCGTCGGTCGCCGCGTCGTTCCCGAGGGGGTTCCCAGAGTCATGTCCGTGCTGGCCAGATTGAGCCTGCGCAACCGAAGCCTGATCGGCCTGCTCGCGCTCGTGGTCGTCGGTTTCGGTGCTTTCGCGCTGCCGCAGATCAAACAGCAGCTGTTCCCGTCGCTGCAGTTCCCGCAGGCCCAGATCGTCACCGCATACGCGGGCGCGTCGCCCGACGCGGTCGATCGGCAGGTCACCGAGCCCCTCGAAGGCGCGCTGCAGGGGATCAAGGGCCTCGAAGAGATCAACTCGACGTCGTCGGACGGTGTTTCGCGGGTCGTCACGCAGTTCGAGTTCGGCACCGACCTCGACGCGGCGGTCTCGCAGATCCAGCAGGCGGTGAACCAGGTCCGGCCCCGGCTGCCGCAGAACTCCGACCCGTCGGTGTCCGCCGGCAGCACCGACGACCTGCCGGTGGTGCTGGTCGCCGCGGGCACGGCCGGCGACCCGCAGAAGCTCGCTCCCGCGCTGACCGACCAGGTCGCGCCGGAGCTGCGGAAGATCGACGGCGTCCGCACGGTGACCGTCACGGGCGTGCAGCAGCCGCGCGTCACGATCACGCTGGACTACGCGAAGCTGGCCGCCGCCGGGGTCGATCCGGCGTCGATCGCGACCACGCTGCAGACGGCCGGCGCCGCCGTGCCGGCCGGCACGCTGACCGAAGGCGACAAGACGCTGAGCGTCCAGGTCGGCGGCGGGCAGACCACTGTGGACACCCTCCGCAACCTGTACCTCACGCCGAGCGCCGCTTCCGCCGCGTCCCGGCCGGGCACACCTGCGCGCGGGCCGGTGAAGCTGGGTGACGTCGCCGACGTCCAGACCGGCTTCGCGCCGGCGACGTCGATCACGCGCACCAACGGCAAGCCGAGCCTCGGCCTCTCGATCACCATGGTGGACAACGGGAACGCCGTCGCGATCTCCGACGCGGTCCGCGCCAAGCTGCCGGACCTGGCGAAGAAGACCGGCGCCGAGATGAGCGTCGTGTTCGACCAGGGCACGCCGGTGAAGGACGCGATCAGCGGCCTGACCACCGAAGGCCTGCTGGGCCTGGCGTTCGCCGTCATCGTGATCCTGCTGTTCCTGCTGTCGGTGCGCTCGACGCTGGTGACCGCGGTGTCGATCCCGCTGTCGGTGGTGGTCGCGCTGATCGCGCTGTGGACCGGCGACCTGTCGCTCAACCTGCTCACCCTCGGCGCGCTGACCATCGCGATCGGCCGGGTGGTCGACGACTCCATTGTGGTGCTGGAGAACATCAAGCGGCACCTGGGTTACGGCGAGGAGAAGCAGCGGGCGGTGCTCGACGGCGTCCGCGAGGTGGCCGGCGCGGTGACGTCGTCCACGCTGACGACCGTCGCGGTGTTCCTGCCGATCGCGTTCGTCGGCGGTTTCGTCGGCGAACTGTTCTCGCCATTCGCGATCACCGTCACGGTGGCGCTGCTGGCTTCGCTGCTCGTGTCGCTGACCGTGGTTCCGGTGCTGGCGTACTGGTTCCTGAAGCAGCCGGAGATCCCGGCGGACGCCATCGAGGCCGAGCGGGCGCGCGAAGCGGCCGTCGAGAAGGAGCGTCGCAGCTTCCTGCAGCGGGCGTACCTGCCGGTGATCCGGTTCGCGACCAAGCGGCGGCTGACCGTCGTGCTGCTGGCGCTGCTGATCTTCGCCGGCACCGTCGGGCTCGCGACGCGGCTGAACACGAACTTCCTCGACCAGTCCGGCGGCACCACGCTGAACATGACGCAGAAGCTGCCCGCGGGCACGAGCGTCGAGGCGAAGGAGAAGGCGGCGACGGCGGTCGAGCAGGCCCTGGCCGCCGAGCCCGCGGTGCAGACCTACCAGGTCAGCGTCGGCGGCGGAGGCGCGTTCGGCTTCGGCGGTGGCGGTACCTCGACGAGCATCTCCGTCACCGTCGCGAAGGACACCGACCTCAACGCGCTGTCGGACCGGCTGCGGTCGAAGCTGACCTCCCGGCCGGAGCTGGGCGAGATCAAGATCGGCGCGGACGCGTCCGGGTTCAACTCCGACCAGGTCTCGGTGACGGTGACCGCGCCGACGGAGGCCGCGCTGAAGCCCGCGTCCGACCAGGTCGTGCAGGCGCTGGGCGGGGTGTCCGGGCTGACCGAGGTGAGCAGCGACCTCGCCGTCGGCTCGCCGCGGGTGCAGGTCGAGGTGGACGACGCCGCGGCCGCCGCGCACGGGCTGTCGGCGAGCACCATCGGCCAGGTCGCCAACCAGGCGATCGCCGGCCGCACCGTGACGCAGCTGCCGGTCGGCGGCCAGCGCACCGACGTCGTGCTGCGCGCCGGCACCGCGCCGGTCACGGTCGACCAGGTGAAGGGCCTGCCGATCCCGGGTCCCGCGGGCGTCGTCCGGCTCGACGAGGTCGCGAAGGTGTCCACTGTGGACGGCCCGGCGTCGGTGCACCGCACCGGCGGCGACCTGAGCACCACGGTCACGGCCAAGAACACCGGCGACAACCTGAGCAAGACGACCGCGGACATCCAGTCCAAGCTGGACGGGCTGACGTTCACCGGCGGCGCGTCCTACTCGCTCGGCGGCGTGAGCCAGGACCAGCAGGAGGCGTTCTCGAACCTGTTCCTGGCGCTGCTGGCCGCGATCGCGATCGTGTTCCTGATCATGGTGGCGACGTTCCGCAGCCTGATCCAGCCGCTGATCCTGCTGGTGTCGATCCCGTTCGCGGCGACCGGCGCGATCGGGCTGCTGCTGGCCACCGGCACGGCGCTCGGGCTGCCGGCGCTGATCGGCATGCTGATGCTGGTCGGGATCGTGGTGACCAACGCGATCGTGCTGATCGACCTGATCAACCAGTACCGCGCCGAGGGGATGAGCGTCGCGGACGCGGTCACCGAGGGCGGCCGGCGCCGGCTGCGGCCGATCCTGATGACCGCGGCGGCGACGATCTTCGCGCTGGTCCCGATGGCGCTGGGCATCACCGGCCAGGGCGGGTTCATCGGCCAGCCACTGGCGATCGTGGTGATCGGCGGCCTGGTCAGCTCGACGCTGCTGACGCTCGTGCTGGTCCCGACCCTGTACACGATGGTCGAGACCCGCAAGGAGCGCCGGAAGGCTCGCCGCGAAGCGAAGCGACACCCGGTCGAAGCGCCGGAGTCGGAGTCCCTGGACCCCGCCACCACCGCCTGACCACGTAACTCGCGTGATCCGAGCCGGATCTCGCGTGATTGGGGCCGTAACTCGCGAGTTACGGCCCCAATCACGTGAGTCACGGGTCTGATCACGCGAGTTACGGCTACTGCTTGAAGCGGTAGGTCATGCTGTCGAAGAGGATGCAGATGCTCGGCGACATCACGATCACGCGCAGGGTGTTGTCCCGCTCGTCGAAGTCGATGCCCTCGACCTCGAAGTTGCCGCTGCAGCCGCTGCGCAGCGGCAGCTGACCCAGCGACGTCACGTGCCCCGCGACGTCCGAGCCGGACAGCGGACCCGCGAGGTCGACCTGCAGCAGCGGCTTCGTCGTGCCGAAGAGGCTGCCGTCCGGGTCGTCGGACGCGCAGAGCAGGCGGGTCGCCGTCTGGAAGTCGCAGCCCTGGACGTCGCGGACCTGGTGGTCGAGGCGGATCGTGCCCGCCAGGGGCAGGTTCTGCGCCGGGTCGGTGGCCGCCACGCCGGGCATCGGGTGGACCAGGAGGCGGTCCATCGTGCCCCACTCCCCCGCCACCAGCCAGCGCGCGTCCGGCGACACCGCGGCGAACGAGTTGTTGTTCGCCTCCCACGACTCGAGGTTGTGCTTGTAGTTCGCCCACGAGCCGTCCGGGGCCTGGACGCGGAAGAGCTTCGCGCCCCGGTCGTCACGCTGGTAGGGCTCGACGTACCAGCCCTGGGCCGAGCCCGGGTCGCCGACGTGGTTCCAGCCCTGCGAGTTGAGGTCCGCCGGGATGGTGCTGATCCCGGTGTAGCGGATGGTGGTGCCCGACGGGCGGACGATCGTGGCGAGCCCCTGGCTCTCGTCCAGGGCGCGGGCTTGGTCCCGGCCGACCTCCGACCAGCCCGTGACGGCTTGCGCCAGCGCAGGGGCGAACACGGTCAGCAGGGCGGCTACGGCGACGACGATCCCGGTTCTGCGCATGTGCGACTCCGGTGGGTGAGGGAACCTGGCCCGCTGGATTTACCAGGTGTCCTGCCCCGCGCGCACCCGTCTTATGAAGGGTTTTCACGTTTGTCCCGGTGATCTGTCCCTTTCCGGACAGCACGGAACCCCGGCCGACGGTCGTCAGCCGGGGTCCGGGGCCGGGGTCACTCCCCCGGGCGCAGCCCGTCGAAGATCTTCTTGCAGTCCGGGCAGACCGGCGACCCGGGCTTCGGCGACTTCGTCACCGGGAAGACCTCGCCGCAGAGCGCCACCACGAAGTTGCCCATGACCGCGCTTTCGGCGATCTTGTTCTTCTTCACGTAGTGGAACATCTTCGGTGTGTCGTCGTCGGCGGTCTCCGTGCCCTCGGGCGTGGTTTCCGGCTTCGTCAGCGTCTCGGTGCTCACCCGGCCATTGTGCCCCAGTCCCGCGGAAGCTCGTACGAAAGCCCCTCGACCTGGCAGGATCGGCGGCATGTTCCAGAAGGTGCTCGCGACGTTCGGCTCGGGCGGGGCGAAGATCGACGCCCGCCTGCTCGACCGGACCGCATCCCCCGGCCGTCCCCTGCACGGCGAGGTGCTGCTGGCCGGCGGCGAGGTCGACCAGGAGATCAAGGGCCTCGCGGTGACGCTGCTGGCCCGCGTCCAGGTCCCCGGCACGGACAAGACCGAAGACCTCCCGTTCGGCACCCAGCACCTGGTCGGCGCCGAGACGATCCGGGCCGGCCAGCAGGTGCGCCTGCCGTTCGAGGTGCCGCTGCCGTGGGAGACGCCGGTCACGAGCGTCTACGCCAAGCCGCTGACCGGGATGGCGGTCGGCGTGCGGGCCGAGCTGGACCTGGCCGCGGCCGTGTCCGACCCCTTCGACGCCGACGCCGTCGCGATCGAGCCGCTCCCCGCGCAGAAGCGGGTCCTCGACGCGCTGAGCCGGACCGGCTTCACCTTCCGCGAGGCGATCCTCGAGCAGGGCCGGATCAACGGCGCCCAGCAGCAGCTGCCCTTCTTCCAGGAGATCCGCTTCACGCCTTCGCCGCGCTTCGCGAGCGCGTTCTCCCAGCTCGCGGTGACGTTCCTGGCGTCGTCGAGCCGCACGGACGTCGTCCTGGAGGTCACCAAGCGGGTCCGGGTCAGCAAGACCGGCGGCTTCGGCGGGCGCGGGCAGGACTTCCTCGGGATGTTCACGATGAAGCCGGACGTGAACTGGGAGAAGCAACTCGAAGACTGGCTCGACCAGGTCGCCCGCCCACGCGGCATCTTCGACTGATGCCCACGCCCCGCGCGGAGCGCCCGCACATGCCCGGCTACGGGATCGCGGCCGATCCCTCGGGGCTGCTGCCCTGGTCGTGGGCCGAGACGCGGCTGCGGGAGTCGCACGACTTCTGGCTGGCGACCGTCACGCCGGCGGGGCGCCCGCACCTGATGCCGGTCTGGGCGGTGTGGACCGGCGAGGTGCTGTGGTTCTCGTCGTCGCTTCGATCGGCCAAGGCGCGGAACGTCGCCGCGGGCTCGGCCGTGTCGATCGCGACGGACGACCCGTACGAACCCGTCGTCGTCGAAGGGACGGCCGAGATCGTCACCGACCCGGCGGCATTGCGCTCGTTCCTCGACGCGATGAACGAGAAGTACTCGACGGCGTACGAAGAAGACTTCCTCGACCCCGCCGCCAACGCCTCGATGCGGCTGCGGCCGGAGAAGGCGTTCGGGTTGCGGGAGAAGGACTTCACGGGCACGCCGACGCGCTGGACGTTCCCGTGAAGTGGGACGAAGCGATCGCCGTGCTGGGCGGCGTGCCCGATGCCTGGCCGCGGCTCGAAGCCCGCTACGGCGAACCGCACCGCCGCTACCACACGCTCGACCACGCGGCCGCCGTCGCGCGCGACTCCGCCTGGCTGGCCGAAGGCCTCGGCGACGTCGACCGCGCGATCGTCGCCGTCGCGGCCTGGACGCACGACGTCGTGTACGACGCGAAGCCCGGCGAAGACGAACGCGCCAGCGCGGACTGGGCCCGCGAAGCGCTGGCGGGGGTCGCCGAGCCGCACATCGAGCGCGTCGAAGGCCTGGTCCTCGCCACGATCAAGCACGACGCCCCGGCCGGCGACGCCCTCGCCACCGCGCTGCTCGACGCCGATCTCGCCATCCTCGGCGCGCCGGAACCGAAGTACGCCGTGTACGCCAAGGCCGTGCGCGAGGAGTACGCGAAGTACCCCGACGACGTCTGGCGCGAAGGCCGCATCGCCGTCCTCGAAGGCATGCTGACCAGGACGCTCTACCGCAGCGAAGCCGCGCGGACACGCTGGGCGACCGCCGCGGCGGAGAACCTCACCGCCGAGCTGACCCACTGGCGCCGGGAGCAACCCGATCACCGATGATGGTTCCTCGTGACCACCCCACTCACCCTGCACGAAGAGGTCGCCTCGGCGCTGCGTGACGGGCACCCCGTCGTCGCGCTGGAGAGCACCATCCTGTCCCACGGCCTGCCGCCGGGCCGCAACCTCGCCGTCGCCCACCGCCTCGAGCGCGTGGTGCGCGACGGCGGCGCCGTCCCGGCCACCATCGCGGTGCTCGACGGCCGCGTCGTCATCGGCCTCTCCCCCGCCGAACTCGAGCGCGTCTGCGCGCCGGACGCCGGCCTGGACAAGCTGTCGCTGCGCGACCTCGGCCCGGCCGTCGGCCTCGGCCGCTCGGGCGCGACGACCGTGGCGAGCACGTCGGCGCTGGCCGCCGCGGCCGGCATCGGGATGTTCGCCACCGGCGGGCTCGGCGGCGTGCACGTCGGCGCCGCGCAGTCGTGGGACATCTCCGCGGACCTCGGCGTGCTCGCGAAGGTGCCGACCGTGGTCGTCTGCTCCGGCGTGAAGTCGGTCCTCGACATCCCGGCGACGCTCGAGGTGCTGGAGACGAACTCGGTGCCGGTGCTCGGGTACCGCACCGACGACTTCCCGGCGTTCTACCTCCGCTCGTCCGGCCACGCGGTCGGCTGGCGGGTCGACGACCCGAAGCAGGCCGCCGCCGTGGTCACCGCGCACCGCGCGTACGCGGATTCCGGTGTCCTGCTGGCGAACCCGATCCCCGAAGCGTCCGAAATGGACAAAGAACTGCACGACCGGCTGCTCGCCGAAGGCCTCGCGCTGGTCGCCGAGCGGGGCGTGCACGGCGCCGACGTCACGCCGGTGCTGCTGGAGCACTTCCACACCGCGAGCGCGGGCGTGAGCATCGACGCGAACGAAGCACTGGTGCTGAACAACGCGAAGCTGGCGACCGAGGTGGCGGTGGCGCTGGCATGAACGGCATCGTGGTGGTCGGCGACGCCGCCCTGGACGTGATCGCCCGGCACGACAAGCCGTTGCCGCACGGCGGCGACGCCCGCGCGAAGATCCGGTTCACCGGCGGCGGCTCGGGCGCCAACACGGCGCTGTGGCTGCGGCACCTCGGCGCGGAGACGACGTTGCTCGCGCGGATCGGCGACGACCCGGGCGGCCGGCTGATCCGGGCCGAACTGGAGGCGGCGGGCGTGCGGTGCGCGTTCGCGGTCGACCCCGAGGCGCCGACGTGCTGCGTCGTGGTGATGGTCGACGGTTCCGGGCAGCGGAGCATGCTCGCCGACCGCGGTGCGAACCAGCGCTTCGCCCCCGAGGACGTCACTCCCGAGTCCCTGTCCGGGGCGGGCCACCTGCACCTGTCCGGTTACGTGCTGCTGGACCCGCCGTCGCGCGCGGCCGGGCTGGCCGCGCTGGCGGCGGCTCGCGAACAAGGGCTGACGACGTCGGTCGACCCGCAGGCGGCCGCGCACATCACCGACCCGGCCGCGTTCCTCGACGACGTCCGCGGCGTCGACCTGCTGATGCCGAACACCGAAGAGCTGGTGGCGCTGACCGGTTCAGCGGACCCGACGTCGGCGAAGGAACTGCTCGGCACGGTCGGCGCGGTGGTCGTGACCGCCGGCCTGGACGGCGCCAGCTGGGTCGACGACGGCGGTGTCACGAGCGTGCCCGCGGTGGCGGCCGAGTGCCTCGACTCGACCGGCGCGGGCGACGCGTTCGACGCCGGGGTGCTCACCGGCTGGCTGGCCGGCGAGTCCACTGTGGACGTCCTGCGCCGCGGGACGCGGCTCGGCGCGCTGGCCGTCGGGAAGGTGGGCCCGCAGCCGGGGTGAGCCGGAGCTTGTCAACCGTCGATGACGCGGTGGCTGGTGCTTTCGATCGCCTTCGCCTCGTGCTGGTAGGTCGAGACGTTCTCGGACTTGCGGGGCGGGCGGTCGTTCGCGATCAGGACCGCGATCCACGGCAGCGGCACCGAGATCGCGAGGAACCCCAGCGCCAGCCACCACGTGTGGTAGGTCAGCCCGGCGAGGATCAGGCACGGGATGCGGCACGCCATCATGATCACGTACTTGCGCTTGCGCGCCTTGAACTGCTCTTCGTACGACGGGGCCGCCCCGGTGATCAGCACCGGGTCCGAGTCGTTGGCGGGCATGGTCACTGCACCACCTCCGTTCCCCATCGTCCCACCTGTGGCGCTCATGCGTCACCTGGGTGGGACAACCGGCTGAGCGCCGCCGTCACGAGCGTTTCGATGCCCGTGCGCAGGGTCGGGTGCAGCACCGGGGCGAAGCGCGGCGAATGGTTGGACGGGATGTCGCGCTCGAACCGGCCCTCGGTCATCGCCGTGATGACCGTCTGCGGGTCGAAGCCGCCGACCAGCCAGAACACCGACGGGACGCCGGCCGCGCGGCCGAACTCGCTGAAGTCCTCGCTGCCGGTGACCAGCGGCGCCGGCAGCACGACGTCGGCGCCGAAGTGGCCGCGGAAGACCTCGGTGAGCGCGTCGTTGGCGGCTTCGTCGTTCTCGGTGATCGGGTAGGAGCCGGACCGGACGATCTCGGGCGGCTTCGGCGCGCCGGCCGTCGCGGCCTCGCCGTTCACGATCCGCTCCACCGCGGCGAGCACGCGCTCGCGGACGGCCTGGTCGAACGACCGGACGTTCACCTCGAGCACGGCGTCGTCGGCGATGACATTGCTCGCGGTGCCCACGTGCAGCGAGCCGACGGTGACCACCGCCGAGTCGGTGGCGGCGATCTCGCGCGAGACGATCGTCTGCAGCTTGAGCACCACGCACGCGGCCAGCACGGCCGGGTCGACGGTCGTCTCCGGGCGCGAGCCGTGGCCGCCGCGGCCGTGCAGGGTGATGCGCAGGGTGTCGGTCGCGGCCATGATCACGCCGGGCCGGGTGAGCACCCAGCCGGCGGGGCCGGGCACCAGGTGCTGGCCGAACACGACGTCCGGCGTGCCGGCGCGGTCGAAGAGGCCGTCGCGGACCATCCGGACGGCGCCGCCCGCGCCCTCCTCCCCCGGCTGGAAGACCACCTGCAGCGTGCCGGACCAGGTGTCGCGGCCCTTCGCGAGCAGCGCCGCGGCGCCGGAGAGCCAGGTGGCGTGCATGTCGTGCCCGCACGCGTGCATGACCGGGACGTCCGTGCCGTGCTCGTCGGTGCCGCGGGCGGTGCTCGCGTACGACAGCCCGGTCTTCTCCTCGACCGGCAGCGCGTCGATGTCGGCGCGCAGGAGCACCGTCGGGCCCTCGCCGTTG
Source organism: Amycolatopsis ponsaeliensis (assembly GCF_030182635.1). NCBI lineage: Bacteria > Bacillati > Actinomycetota > Actinomycetes > Pseudonocardiales > Pseudonocardiaceae > Amycolatopsis > Amycolatopsis ponsaeliensis. The sequence continues at coordinate 21,444 of NZ_JAPZLD010000020.1, read as the reverse complement.
CGCAGGACGCCCAGCACGCCGGTACCGGCGATGCCGGTGTGCACCTCGTAGCCGTCGTGCTCCAGCCGCCGGGCCAGCTCGGCCGCCGTCCGGGTCTCGGCGAAGGACAGCTCGGGATGGCGATGGAGGTCGATGTAGAGCGCTTCGAGCTCGGGCAGCGCCGCGTCGAGCGGGGTGAGGACGTCTTCGAGGGTCACAGGGGCCATCGTGGCAGCATTACCCACCGTGAGCACGCGAAGCGTACTGCCCGACCTGTCCGACGACGTCTGCGCGCGGCTGCGCGAGGCCTTCCGGCGCACCTCCTACGACGCCGACGGCGTGGTGGCCGCCCTCGGCGGGGCCGCGCACGCGGCGCTGGGCCGCGGCGAGCCGGTGCCGGCCGAGCGCGCGAGCCGGGACGCGGGCGACCTGGGCACGCTGATCCGGCTGTTCCTGCTGGGCGGCGTCGAGCCGGAGACCGCGGTCAAGGCCGCCTTCGCCCCGCTGACGCCGGAAGACGCCGTCGCCGCGGGCGTGCTGAGCGCGGCCCAGGACGGCTACCGCGCCGCGCTCGACATCCGCCCCCACGGTGACGAAGAAGGCTCCTGGTGGGTCGTCTCCGACCTCGACGCCGACGTGCTCGGCACCACCGTGCCCGAGGACCACGTGCTCGGCGTCGGCCACGCGTCGCTGTCGCTGATCCGCGCGACCAGCCGCCGCCCGGTCGGCACCCTGCTCGACCTGGGCACCGGCAACGGCGTCCAGGCGCTGCACGCGACCCGGCACGCGCAGCGCGTGACCGCCACCGACGTCTCCGCACGGGCGCTGGCCCTGGCCGCGGCGACGTTCCGGCTCAACGAGCTGGACGTCGAGCTCGTGCGCGGCGAGTGGTTCGCGCCGGTCGCGCGGCGGAAGTTCGACCAGGTCGTCTGCAACCCGCCGTTTGTGGTCGGCCCCGCCCGGGTGGACTACACCTACCGCGACTCCGGGCTGGCCGGCGACGACGCGAGCGCGCTCGTCATCCGGCAGCTGCCCGGCTTCCTCAACGAGGACGGCGTCGGCCAGCTGCTGGCCTCCTGGCTGCACACCGGCCGCGAAGACTGGGCCGACCGGGTGAGCCGCTGGCTGCCCGCCGAGACCGACGCCTGGTTCGTCCAGCGCGACGTCGCCGACCCGGCGCTCTACGTCGGCACCTGGCTGCGGGACGCGGGCCTCGACCCGCGTTCGCCGGAGGGCCGAGCGAAGGCGGCGGCATGGCTCGACTGGTTCGCCGCCCACGACGTCCGGGGCATCGGCTTCGGCTTCGTGACGCTGCGGCGCGCGGCCGGGCGCACGCCGACCGTGGTGTGCGAGGACCTGCGGCAGGCCTACGACGACCCGCTGGGCCCGGAAGCGGCCGGCTGGCTCGACCGCGTGGAATGGCTGCGGGAATCGGGAGATTCGTTACTTGATGTCCGTTTTGTGGTCCCGGACACGGTTTTGCTGGAAAGCATCGAGGAACCCGGTGACGAAGGCTGGGCGACGACCGTCCGGCGGCTGCACCGCACCGACGGGCCGGGCTGGCAGCACGAGGTCGACGACCTGGCCGCGCGGCTGCTCGCCGGCTGCCGCGGCGCGTTGCCGCTGGAGGACCTGATCGAGCTCCTGGCGGCCGCGCAGGGCATGGAGGCCGCGGAGCTGGCGGCCGCCGCGCTGCCCGTCGTCCGGGAGCTCGTCCGGCACGGCATGCTCGTCCCGGCGGGCCGGTGAGGGCGGTCGCGGCCCGCGTCACGCGGGCGGACGTGACGGTCGACGGCGAGGTCGTCGGGGCGATCGACGGACCGGGTTTGCTGGTGCTGCTGGGAATCCACGTCGGCGACGACGCGGCGAAGGCCGCCGTGATGGCGCGCAAATTGCACGAGCTGCGCGTGTTGCGTGACGAGGAATCATGCGCCACGGCGAATGCGCCGCTGCTCGTGGTGAGCCAGTTCACGCTCTACGGCGAGACGAAGAAAGGGCGCCGGCCGTCGTGGACGCAGGCCGCCCGGCCCGAGGTCGCCGAGCCGTTGGTGGACGCCGTCGTGGCCGAGCTGCGTGGTCGTGGCGCGACCGTCGCGACGGGCCGTTTCGGGGCGATGATGGCGGTCTCGAGCGTCAACGACGGTCCTTTCACTGTTCTCGTGGAGGTCTAGACCATGCTGGGACGGTTCACTTCCTGACCCGATTCACATGGGATTCTCAGGTTCTCCGGTCACGGACCGTTCTCAGCAAAAGCTCAGCAATGGTGGAGCAACCGGAGCGCGCCGGCAGCCGTCTCCTTTTCAGGCGAGCCGGGAACGTTTTGGGAACCCGGAGCGTTGTGCCAGATGTCCAGCCAAGCCGGCCGGACCGGCGTACCGGGCTCCACAGGCCCCGGTCCGCGGGTACGCACCCGGTGGGACGACCGCAGCAACACGTTCAGCCCGTGACCGGGGAGGCAGAATGTCAGTCCAGACTCTCGAACGCGAGTCGCGCGGGATTCGCGAGCGCATCCCGGCTCAGGTGTCCGAGGAGCCGGTGAGCGTGGGGACGCTCGCCGACGGCGACCTCGACGCCCCGAGCCCCGCCGCCGACCTCGTGCGCGTCTACCTCAACGGCATCGGCAAGACGGCGCTGCTGTCCGCAGCCGACGAGGTCGAGCTCGCGAAGCGCATCGAAGCCGGCGTCTTCGCCCAGCACATGCTGGACACCGGGGAGAACCTCACCCCGAAGCGCCGCAAGGAGCTGTCCGCCCTGGTCCGTGACGGGCACGTGGCCAAGAACCACCTGCTGGAGGCCAACCTCCGCCTGGTGGTCTCGCTGGCCAAGCGCTACACCGGCCGGGGGATGCCGCTGCTCGACCTGATCCAGGAGGGGAACCTGGGTCTGATCCGCGCGGTGGAGAAGTTCGACTACTCCAAGGGGTTCAAGTTCTCGACCTACGCGACCTGGTGGATCCGCCAGGCCATCACCAGGGGGATGGCCGACCAGGGGCGCACCATCCGGCTCCCGGTCCACCTGGTGGAACAGGTCAACAAGCTGGCCCGCATCAAGCGCGACCTGCACCAGCAGCTCGGGCGTGACGCGACGCACGAGGAGCTGGCGGCCGAGTCGGGCATCCCGGCGCACAAGATCTCGGACCTGCTCGACCACTCGCGTGACCCGGTAAGCCTGGACATGCCGGTCGGCACCGAGGAGGACGCCCCGCTGGGCGACTTCATCGAGGACTCCGAGGCGACGGACGCCGAGAGCGCCGTGATCTCGAGCCTCCTGCAGGACGACCTGCGCCGGGTCCTGTCGACGCTGGACGACCGCGAGCAGCAGGTCATCCGGCTCCGCTACGGCCTCGACGACGGCCAGCCCCGCACGCTCGACCAGATCGGCAAGCACTTCGGGCTGTCCCGCGAGCGCGTCCGCCAGATCGAGCGCGAGGTCATGTCGAAGCTCCGCCAGGGCGAGCGCGCGGACCGGCTCCGCGCTTACGCCAGCTGATAACTCTCTGCCGAAGGGGCGGGTGCGTTGCGCACCCGCCCCTTTCGCATGCCCACGACCAGCAGTTCCGCGGTTCGCGGGGCAGTCCTGGAAAATTCTCCACGAAAAAGGGGTTTCGCCGGTGAAGGGCCGGGGTAGCAACCTCTCGCCGACACCCGTTCGGCCGCGTTGACTTATGACCTTCGTCACGCCACATTCGTGGAGCGGCTTTTACGGCGCCGGCACTGACCACGCGATCGGGTGTGCACGCACCCGGCCGCTCTCCCCGGGAGGTCGGGTCCGTCGGGGTGGACCCGGCCTCCCGACCATTTGTGCCGCGAGGGTCGGCTCGCGTACCCAGACAGTCGGCTCACGTACCTAGACAGTCGACTCGCGTACCCAGACGGTCGGCTCGTCAGCCGACTCTCCAGGTACGCGAACCGACCCTCCAGGCACTCGGGCCTCCCCGGAACCCGCGTGGGGTGGCCCACAGTGATCGGGTGCATATGTCCGGTGCCCGGACAGCGTGCGTAGGGTGGACCGATCCCGGAGCTGGCAAAGGAGCCTGGCAGTGCCGTCCACCACCACGTTTCAGCACACCGAAGTCCTCCCCCTCGGCAAAGACACCACCACCGAGTACCGGCTGGTCACCGACGAGGGCGTCGAGACCGTCGAAGCCGCCGGGCGGAAGTTCCTGAAGGTCGATCCCGCCGCGCTGACCACCCTCGCGCGCACCGCCATCAAGGACATCCAGCACCTGTTGCGCACGTCACACCTCGAGCAGCTGCGCGCGATCGTGGACGACCCCGAAGCCAGCGGCAACGACCGCTTCGTCGCCATGGACCTGCTGCGCAACGCCGCCATCTCCGCCGGTGGCGTCCTCCCCATGTGCCAGGACACCGGGACCGCCATCGTGATCGGCAAGCGCGGCGAGGGCGTTCTCACCGGCGGTGACGACGAGCGCGCGCTCTCGCAGGGCATCTTCGACGCCTACCAGCAGCTGAACCTGCGGTACTCGCAGATGGCGCCGGTCAACTTCTGGGACGAGCGCAACACGGGCACCAACCTGCCGGCCCAGATCGAGCTCTACCACAAGGACGGCCAGGACGACCCGGCCTACGAATTCCTCTTCATGGCCAAGGGCGGCGGCAGCGCCAACAAGACGTTCCTCTACCAGGAAACGAAAGCCGTCCTGAACCCGAAGCGGCTCGCGCGCTTCCTCGACGAGAAGCTGCGCAGCCTCGGCACCGCCGCGTGCCCGCCCTACCACCTCGCGATCGTCGTCGGCGGCATGTCGGCCGAATTCAACTTGAAGGTCGCAAAACTCGCTTCCGCGCGTTACCTCGACAACCTGCCGACCGAGGGATCCGAGCTGGGCCACGCCTTCCGCGACCGGGACCTCGAGCAGCAGGTCCTCGAGATGACCCGGCAGTTCGGCATCGGCGCGCAGTTCGGCGGCAAGTACTTCTGCCACGACGTCCGCGTCATCCGGCTCCCCCGCCACGGCGCGAGCTGCCCGGTCGGCGTCGCCGTGAGCTGCTCCGCCGACCGCCAGGCCAAGGCGAAGATCACCGCCGACGGCGTCTTCATCGAGCAGCTCGAGCGCGACCCGGCCCGCTTCCTCCCCGACGTCACCGAGGAGGACCTCTCCGACGACGTCGTGAGCGTCGACCTCAACCGGCCGATGGCCGAGATCCGCGCACAGCTCTCGCAGCTGCCGGTCAAGACGCGGCTTTCGCTCACCGGGCCGCTGGTCGTCGCCCGCGACATCGCGCACGCGAAGATCGCCGAGCGCCTCGACGCCGGCGAGGAGATGCCGGACTACCTGAAGAACCACCCGGTGTACTACGCCGGTCCCGCGAAGACGCCGGAGGGCTACGCGTCCGGGTCGTTCGGGCCGACGACGGCCGGGCGGATGGACTCCTACGTCGAGCAGTTCCAGGCCGCCGGCGGCTCACTCGTCATGCTGGCCAAGGGAAACCGCTCGAAGCAGGTCACCAGCGCGTGCCAGTCGCACGGCGGGTTCTACCTCGGTTCGATCGGCGGCCCGGCCGCGCGGCTCGCGCAGGACTGCATCAAGAAGGTCGACGTCCTCGAGTACGCCGAGCTCGGCATGGAAGCCGTCTGGAAGATCGAGGTCGAGGACTTCCCGGCGTTCATCGTCATCGACGACAAGGGCAACGACTTCTTCGCCAGCACCGGCGACCCGGTGCTGCAGATCAGCTTCCGTTAGCACGCAAGGGAAGGGGACACCGGCCCGCCGCCGGTGCCCCCTTTCTTCCCTGCTCCCTCAGCCGACGCGCTCGATCCGTGCGCGCCGGATGAGGAACTTTCCGGGTTCCCGAACCTGTTCGAAGGCCGCGTTGTTGAGCAGCGTGCAGCTGCCCGACACCGAGGTCACCTCGACCGTCGTGGACTTCGAGTTGTCCAGGTTGGTCACCTTCAGCTTCGTCCCCGCCGGGAACTGGTTGCTCGACGCGGCCGGGGCGCCGCCCTCGCCCGAGAGCGTCACGGTGGAGCCGGCGCACACGACGTCGCCGGTCGCGCCCGTGTCCCCCGCGTTGGCCTGATCGCCCGCGGCGGCGCCGTTCTGGTCCTGCTGGGCCGGCGCCTGCTGCGCCGGAGCTTGCTGGGCCGGGGCCTGCTGGGCCGGCGCTTGCGCGGCCTGGCCGGTGTTCGCGGCGACGTTCGCCGTGCAGCCGGCGACCTGCCGCCGCTGCTGGATCAGGTCGACGACCGCCTGCCGGTTGGCGATCCGCGCGGCCGACTGCGCGTCCGGGTTCGCCTGCTGGCCCGCGATGAAGTTCAGGTTGTTCTGCAGGGCGGTGTCGAGCCCTCCGCAGTTCTCCTTCGGCGCTTCGGCCGCGTTGCCCGCGGGACTGCTCAGCGCGATGGCGGTCGCGGTGACGCCGGCGACCCCCAGCAACGCGGCCAGGCCGACCGTCGCCTGCTTGCGGTGCCGACCACTGCTCAACCGGGGCATGGGCCCCTCCTTTCTGATCACCACCTCACTCATGGATACGGCTCGGTAACAGCGGTGGTTCACCGGAATCCGGACGAGTTTTCGACGGCTTCGACCGCGGAGTGGTCGCACTGGTCCGGACCACTGGCCGCACGGGTGGCGCTCAGCAGGGAGTTCCGCCGAGGTCAGCTCACCGGGGCGTCGTCATGGTCCGGACCATTCACGCGCGCCGCGGTCGCCATGGCCCAGCGGCCCGTCGTCACCAGGCCCAGCACGAACACCAGCACACCGCAGCCCGCGACGATCAGCCACACCACCCGGCCCGTGCCCGGCGGCGTCCCGACGCTCCCCGCCACGACCGCGCCGACGACCGCCACGCCCAGCGACGTCCCGACCTGGCGGCTCGTCGACGCCACCGCCGCCGCCAGGCCGGCCTGCTCGCGCGGCATCCCGGACACCGCCGCGTTCGTGATCGGCGCGTTGAGCAGGCCGTAACCGATGCCGAAGCACACGAAACCCACCACCAGCACTGAAATCGGCGTCTCCGGGCCGATCCCGGCCAGCACGACGCCGGACGCGGCGATCCCCGCGCCGGCCACCAGCAGGGGCAGCCGCGGCCCGCGCGCCCCGGTCATCCGGCCCGACAACGGCGCACCCACCGCGGTCAGCACCGCCATCGGCAAGGTCAGCAATCCCGCGTGCAGCACTGAAAAGCCGCGGGTCTCCTGGAGGTAGAGGGTACTGAGGAACAGGAACCCCGACAGCGCCGCGAAGCCGGCGACCGCGGTGAGCGTCGCACCCGAGAACGGCACGCTGCGGAAGAACCTGAGTTCCAGCAACGGATCCCGGCGCCGGCGCTCGTACGGCAGCAGCACCGCCAGCGCCGCCGCGGCGATCGCGAAGCAGCCCACCATCACCGGCGCACCCGAACCGCGGCCTTCGATGATCCCGTACGTCAGCGAGGCCAGCAGGACGATCACCAGCAGCTGCCCCACCGGATCGAGGCGGCGCGGCCGCGGGGCGCGGGACTCCGGGACGAACAGCGCCGTCAGCACGATCGCGGCCACGCCGACCGGGACGTTGATCCAGAAGATCGAGCGCCAGCCCGCCCAGGCGACGAGCACGCCGCCGAGCACCGGCCCCACCGCCAGGCTCAGCCCGTTCACCCCCGCCCAGACGCCGATCGCGCGGGCGCGGTCGCGGGGGTCGGTGAAGACGTTGGCGACGATGGACAGCGCGACCGGGTTGAGCATCGACCCGCCGATCGCCTGCAGCGCCCGGAAAGCGACCAGCAGCCCGATGTTCGGCGCGAGCCCGCACAGCAGCGAACCGAGGCTGAACAACGCGAGCCCGGTCTGGAACGTCCGGCGCCGGCCGATCCGGTCCGCGGTCGAGCCGGATAGCATGAGCAGACTGGCCAGCACGAGCGTGTACGCGTCGATCGTCCACTGCAGACTCGAGACCGACGCGCCGAACTCACGGCGGATCGACGGCAGCGCGAGGTTCACGATCGTGTTGTCGAGCCCGACGATGAACAGGCTCAGGCAGCAGATGGCCAGGACCAGCTGCCGCCGCACCGGCTGCGGCACCGCACTCCCAAACCAGTTGCACGGACAATATTAAGCACTGTACAACTAATTCGGGTGGGGCCCTCGTCAGGCCGGGAACAGCTCCCCGAGCCGCGCCAGGGTCTTCTCGATGCCGTCGGCGTTCTTGCGCGGGAACGGGCTGAGGCTGATGGCGAGCGGGAACTTCGCCGTCGACCAGTCGAACGTCTCGGTGACCTCGGTGCGGCCGTCGTCGAGGGGCTCGAGGCGCCAGCGCCAGCGGTGCCCGTTGAAGTGGCGCCAGGCGATCAGCCTGCCCTCTTCGAACTCGACCACGGTGTTGAGGATCTTGTACGACGCGCCCATCTTCATGTCCATGCCGAACTTCGCGCCGAGCGTGAGCCGGTCCGGGCCGCCGGACTGGGCGGCCCGGACCGTGCCGGATCCGTCGATGAGCGGGTGCTGGGCCGGATCGGCCAGGAGCCCGAAGATCTTCTCCGGGGTAGTGGCGACGATCGCGGTGCGTGAGACCTGGCGGCTTCCCATCACCCGACCCTAGATCATTTGGTCGTCTTCAACACGACGGTGCGCTGGTCCAGCGGCGCGGCCAGCGCGACCGAGATCACCGGGTACCGGATGTCCATGGTGCACATCTGGCCGGTCTGTGCCTTGGTCTCGCTCAGGTTGACCACGACGCGGTCGCCCGCCTGCTCGGTCGCCTCGCCGAGCGCGTGACCGCAGCCACCTTCCTGGGCGCGGATGTTGAGGATGGTGCCGCCGTTGGCCGTCCAGACCTCGTGCGGGTAGTTGGCGGGCAGCGCGGCGGCGTCGACCTTGTCCGGCGGCACCGGGGTACTGCCCTCGGGCACGGTCAGCCGGGGTTTGCCCGGCGGGTTGGCCGACGGCGTCCCCGGCAGCACCGACTCACTCGGCGACGGCGACGTCGAAACGCTGCCGGTCGGTGCCGCGGAGGTCCCTCCGGCGGCGGGCTGGCTGATGGGCACGTTCTGGCCGGCGCAGGCTGTCGCCATCAGCAGCATCGCGCCTGTCCCGACCACCTTCGCTAAGTACCTCATGTCCCGAAGACGGAACGGGGGCGGCGAGGGGTTGCACGAAAGATCGATTCGCCGGGAGAGGGTTCCCGAGCGGCACTTTCACGTGAAAGTGCCGGGGTCACGCGAGCGGCACTTTCACGTGAAAGTGCGAAACGTGGTCTGGGAGGGCGGCTCCGGGCATCCCGGAGCGGCCCTCCCAGCGTCCTCGAGGCGGGTCAGCCCTGGCGGAGGACGACCGTGCGCGTCCCGAGCGGCTCCGCCAGCGCCAGGGGGATCGTGATCTCCCTGATGTAGTCCGGGCACATCTGGCCCTTCTTCGCCGCGGTGACCGCGATCAGCACGGACACCTGCTGCGCCGTCTGCTCGCCGACGTGGGCGGAGACGCGGCGGCAGCCGCCTTCCTCGGCCTGCAGGGTCAGCGTCTTGCCGTCCACGCTCCGGACCAGGGTGCGCGGGTAGCCCTCCGGCAGCGTGCGGGCGTCGATCTGCGTCTCGGCGATGGCGTCGTCGCCCGGGGCGATGCCCTGCGTCGGGCGGCCGACCGTCTGGGACGGCGGCGGCGCGATCGTGGGCGAACCGGACACCGGCGGCGAAGCCGACGTAGTCGGCGTCTCCGGTCCCGTACTGCTCGCGGCCGGAGCCCCCGCGCCGCTCGTCGCGGCCCCGCAGGCCGTCACCGCGAGCAGCAGCAGGCCCGTTCCCAGCAGTTTCACCGTCGTGCGCATACCTGCCAGACGGAGCGGACCCCCACCAGGTTGCATCCCGCTAGCGATGGGCCGCCCGGCCGCGCACCAGGCCCAGCAGCACCACGCCCGCGAGGGTGACCCCGAGCAGCACGACCGTCGCCGCCGACGCGAGGAACACCTGGCCGCGGTCGGTCAGCGCGAAGATGCTCGCCGGCAGCGTGCGCCAGTCCGGCGGGTACAGCATCATCGTCGCGCCGAGCTCCCCCATCGACATCGCCAGCGCGAGGCTCGCCGACGCCGTCATCGCCGGGAGCAGCACCGGAACGCGGACCCGCAGCATCACCCGCGCGGGGGACGCCCCGAGCGAAGCCGCCGCCTGCGCGAGCTGCGGGTCGACGCGGGCGAGCGCCGCCGTCACGGTGCTGTAGGCGAACGGCAGCAGGATCAGCAGGTGCCCGAGCAGCACGATCCAGCGCGTCCCGTTGAACGCCAGCGGCGGCCGGCTGAACGCCACCAGCAGGGCCAGCCCCAGCACCACCGACGGCACCGCGATCGGCAGGTGGAACAGCGTGTCGGCGACGTGGCGCACCCGCCGCGGCGCGGTCTCGGCCGCCAGCGCCGCCCAGGTGCCGAGCAGCACCGCAGCCGTACCCGCGAGCACGCCGGTCTGGATGCTGACGGACAAGCTGGCGAACGTCTCCCCCGACAGCGCGTCCGCGTAGTGGCCGAACGTCGGCCCGCCGGGCAGCACCCCGGTCCAGTGCCCGGCGAACGACGCGAGCACGATCATCACCAGCGGCGCCGCGACGACGACGGCGAACACCACGCCGAACACCAGCCACAGCAGCACCTTGCTACGCCGCGTCCACAGCAGCACCGCGCCCCCTCCCCGCCAGCACCCGGTAACTCCCGTACAACAGCAGCGAAATCGCGACGTCGACCAGCGCGACGACGCTCGCCGCCGGGAAGTCGAACGTGACGATCCCCTTGCCGTACACCAGCATCGGCAACGTCGTGACGCCTTTCGCGCCGAGGAACAGCACGATGCCGAACTCGTTCAGCGCGAGCAGCAGTGTCAGGCACGCGCCCGAGGCCAGCGACGGCAGCGCCGCGGGCAGCACGACCCGCCCCAGCACCCGCCAGGGACGCGCGCCCAGCGACGCCGCGACGTCCAGGTGCACCCCCGGGACCTGGCCGAACGCCGCGAGCGCCGGGCGCATCACGAACGGCGTGTAGAACGTGATCTCGGCCAGCAGCACGCCCCACGGCGAGTACAGGAACCCGCCCGCGCCGAAGACGCCCGCGCTGCCGTAGAGGAACGTGAAGGCCAGCGCGATGAGGAACGACGGGAACGCGAGCACCGTGTCGACCAGCCGCGACAGCGTCCGCGCGCCCGGGAACGGGACGAACGCGATCACCAGCGCCAGGAACGTGCCGAGCAGCACGCACCCGGCCGTGGCGCCCAGCGCGAGCAGCACCGTCTGCCCGGCCGCGTCGCGGAACTCGGCCGAGCCGAGCACCTCCGCCCACACCGCCAGGCCGAACCCGGTGTCCGTGGTCAGGGACTGCCCGGCCACCAGGACCAGCGGATACCCGAAGAACACGGCCACGACCACCACCGGAGGAAGCAGCCAGACCAGACCCCGTCGTGAGTGGGAAACAGGGTTAGAACGCGGCTCACTCACGACGGCCGGTGCGACGCTCATGTGCCGACCCCGACCAGCGGGCAGCCGTCCGGGATCGACACGCCCACCGCCGCCCCGACGGCGAAGGTCTCGGACACCTCGGCCCGGATCGTCGCGCCCCCGGCCAGCTCGAGGTCCAGGCGGTAGCCGGTGCCGCGCCACTGCACGGCCCGGACCAGCGCCGGGAGGGTGTCCGCGCCGGGCGCGCCGACCCCGACGCGGTGCGGGCGGACGCCGAGGGCGACCGGCCCCGGGCCGAGGGCCCCGGTCGGCTCGGCCGTCAGCACGTGCTCGCCGAGCCGGACCGTCGCCGGTGTCCCGTGGCTGACGAGGTCGACCGGGATGAGGTTGGCCGCGCCGAGGAAGCTCGCGGTGAACTCCGACGCAGGACGCCGGTAAAGCTGCTCGCACGAGCCCGCCTCGACCAGCCGCGCGTCGCGCATGACGGCGATGCGGTCGGCCAGCGCCAGGGCCTCGCCCTGGTCGTGGGTGACGTAGACGAGCGTCGTGTCCGGCAGTTCGGCGCGCAGCCGCAGCAGCTCGGCGATCATGTCCTCGCGCAGCGCGGCGTCCAAAGCGGACAGTGGCTCGTCGAGCAGCAGCACGCCGGGCCGGATGGCGAGCGCCCGGGCGAGCGCGACCCGCTGCTGCTGCCCGCCGGACAGCTCGCGCGGGAACCGCCGGGCGTAGGCGCCCATGCCGACCAGCTCCAGGACTTCGGCGACGCGAGAAGCCACCTCGGCCCGCGGCACCCGGCGGGCCTTGAGCCCGAACGCGACGTTGGCGTCGACGCGCATGTGCGGGAACAGCGCGTAGCTCTGCACGACCACGCCGAGGCCACGGCGGTGCGGCGGCAGGTCCGTGACGTCCTCGCCGTCGAGGAACACCCGGCCCGCGTTCGGCCGGACGAACCCGGCGAGGGCCTTGAGCGCCGTCGACTTACCGGAGCCGGACGGCCCGAGCAGGGCGAGGGTTTCGCCGCGGGCCACCGTGAGGTCCAGGGATTCCAGGGCCCTCGTCCGTCCGAAGTGGACGGAGACGCCGCGGAACTCGACGGCCGGGGTCATCGGCCGACGGCCTTCTTGTACGCGGCCAGGTCGGCGTCCAGCTTGCCGAGCACGGCGGTCCAGTCCGGCTGCCAGATCTCGACGCCGTCGAGTGCGGCCTTGATCTTCGCCGCGTTCGGCCCGGTGGCCGTCACGTCGGCGCGGGCCGGGATGCCGAACGCGTCGGCGGCTTTGCCCTGGACCTGGGGCGAGAACAGGAAGTCGAGCAGCTTCTTCGCGTCGTCGGCGTGCGGCGCGTTCGTCACGAGCCCGGCGTAGTAGGGCAACGCGAACGTCGAGCGCTTGCCGCGGGAGTCGGCCGGGAAGAAGACGTCGAAACCACCGCTCTTGGCGATTTCGGCGAGGTTCATCTGGACGTCGCCGTTGGCCACCAGCAGCTCGCCCTTGGCCACCTTGGGCTGCAGCTTGCCGGTCGACGACGACGGCCCGGCGTTGTTGGCCTCCAGCTTGCCGAGGTAGCCGAGCGCGCCCTGCTCGCCGAGCACGTGCTGCAGCTGCAGGAGGACCGCCGTGCCGTCGCCGGCCTCACCCGGCGTCGAGTACTGGACCTTGCCCTTGAGCTTCGGGTCGAGCAGGTCGTCCCAGGTCTTCGGGGTGGCGCCCGGGTTGCGGATGAAGCTGAGGTAGTTGTTCATCATCGCGAAGTAGCGGCCCTGCGCGTCCTTGTCGGGCACCTGGTCACCGCCCGCCGGGGTGTAGGGCTGCAGCAGGCCGGCGACGCGCTGGATGAACGGCGGCAGCGTGACGAGGACGTCGGCCTGGGTGTTGGCCTTCTCCTTCTCGACGCGGGAGGCGACCTCGCCGGAGCCGGCCGTCACGGCCTGGACGGTGATGCCCGTCTGCTGCTCGAACTCCGCGAACCGGGCGGTGTACCAGTCTTCCAGTCCGTCCACTGTGTACACGGTGACGGTCTTGCCGCCGGCCGACGCGGCGCCGGTGCCACCACAGGCGGACAGCAGGGCGATCAGCGCCACGGCGAACGCGGTGGCCAGGGTCTTCTTCAACGGGGTTCTCCTTCGAGCACGGCGGGGAGTTCGGAGACGGAGCCGAGCAGGTGGGTGGCTTCGAGGAGGTCTTCGCGGCGCCCGGCGCCGGTGAGGACGCCCGCGACGACGGACGCGCCGGCGCGAAGCCCGCACAGGACGTCCGAAGCGGTGTCGCCGACGACGGCGATCCGCCGCACGTCGGTGACTTCGAGCCGCAGTGCGGCGGTGAGCACGAGGTCGGGGAACGGCCGGCCGCGGACGCCGTCGCCGGGCGCGAGCGCGAGGTCGGCGAGGCCGCGCCAGCCGAGCGCGTCGAGGATGGCCTGCTGGGTGGCGGGCGCGAAACCGGTGGTGAAGGCGACCTTGACGCCGTTCTCGCGCAGGCCGCGGACGACGTCCTCGGCGCCGGGGACCGGCGTGCACTCCCCCGCCTCCACGAGCTTCCCGTAGGCGGCTTCGAACGCGGAATTGGCTTGCTGCGCCCGGGTTTCGTCCTCGATGAGGGCGCGGAAGACGGTGATCTTCGACTGGCCCATGGTGTCGGTGACGTACCGGAGCATCTCCGGGTACCGGTCCTCGGGCACGCCGGCGGTCTCGATGGCGGCGGTGAAGGCCCGCACGACGAGGCCGTCGTCGGCGACGGTCGTGCCGGCCATGTCGAGGACGACGAGTTCGGTGGTCACAGGCCCAGCTCCCCGGCGGTGTCTTCGGCGATGGCGGGTGCGCAGGTCATGCCGCGGCCGCCGGGTCCGGTGACTAGCCACGCGTTGTCGGCGACGCGGGCGCGGTGCACGATCCGGCCGGTGTCGGCGGTCTGCACGTAGACGCCGGCCCAGCGGCGGCGGATGCGCGGCAGCGGACGGCCGAGCAACCCTTCGGCGACGTCGGCAAGGTGGTCGTAGGGGTCTTCGGTGACGTCGAAAGCGAAGGGCTCGTCGTACTCGTGGGTGTCGCCGATGGTGAGCGAGCCGTCGAGCCGCTGGACCAGCAGCAGCTGCATGCGATGCGCCGCGGCGACGTCGGCCTGGGGCTGCCCGGTGTTCAACGAGTCGAGGGCTTCTCCGCGGTAGGCGGGGTAGTAGCGGAAGCTGTCGCCGTCGGCGACGCTCGTGGTGAGCTCTTCGCCCAGAGGCTCGGTCTGGGCCATCTGCAGCCGGACGCGCCGCACCGGTGGGTCGCCGGCGAGTTCGCGGACCAGGCCGCCGGTCCGGGCGCCGGTGCAGAAGACGACGACGTCGCCGTCGTGCCGCTCGCCGTGGTCGTCGACGACGCCGGTGGCGGTGAGGTGCCGGACCTCGCGGCCGGGTCGCCAGGTGTAGCGGCCGGTCCTGGCCAGTTCTGCGCGCAGGGCGGGCTGGGCGGTGCGCGGCTCGACGGCGGCGTCGCGCTCGCACCAGAGGGCGCCGAGGAAATCGCCGTTGAGCGCGGGGTTCAGCTCACGAGTCTCGGTGGCGTCGAGGAGCTTGTAACCGCGTTCGGACGCTTCGCCGCCTTCGCTGACTTCGCGCGCGACGGCGAGTTCGCCTTCGGTCCGGACGACGGTCAGCGAGCCGTTGGCGCGGAAGCCGAGGCCCGGGACGCGCTCGCCGACCCGCTCCCAGAGCGTCCGCGCCCGCTGGGCGGTGGCCAGTTCGATCCCGGAGGCGCGGCCACCGACCCAGACCAGCCCGAAGTTGCGCACGGACGCGCCGCGGGCCTCGGGTTCGCGTTCGAGCTGGACGACGTCGTGGCCGCGTTCGACGGCCTGCCAGGCGTGCAGCGTGCCGAGCACGCCACCGCCCACGATGAGGATTCGCACGCCGCCCACGCTCTCCGGAGCGCGTCAACAGCCGCTGGCCCCTCGGCGAACGCCGGGTGAAGGCCCATCGAATATTGGACCGGATGAGTTACCGGCTCGTTACCTTCACAGGCGACCGACGGCGACGAACAGGCACACCGCGAAGATCACCCCGTTGATCCCGACGTTCCGCCACTCCGCCGGCTTGTGCTGCACGACCGCCAGCCGGCCGTGCATCGCCATCGCGCCCACCATCACCACGGCCAGGCCCACCGCCGCCCAGCCCGTCAGCACCGGGGCGATGCCCAGCAGCACCGGCAGGATCAGCCCCACCACGGCGAACAGTTCACAGATCGCGGTGAACCGCACCACCGGCAGCGGGTACGCCGCCGCCCCCGTCTGGCCGGTTTCGAGCATCCGCTGCCGCGACATCGTCGACTTCAGCGCGCCCGACAGGGCGAAGATCGCGGCCAGCAGCACCTGACCGACCCACAAAGCGGTGTTCATGACGTCCTCCCTTTCAGTTCGTGAGGGAGGAACGAGAACGCTCGGGAGAACGTGACAGTCAGGCGCGGCCGAGACGGGTCATGAAGCTGAGCCGGTCGCCGCGGTACAACGACCGCACCCGCTCGAACGGCGCGCCGTCCGGGCCCCACGAGATGCGGTGCATGAGCAGCATCGGCAGGGCCGGGTTGGTGCCGATGAGCAGGGCTTCGCGCGGGGTCGCCAGCACCGTCTCGACGCGCTCCTCGGCGCCGTCGAACACCACGCCGAGCTGCTCGCTCAGGCACGCGTACAGCGACTGCTCGGGGTTGAACACCTCCAGGAGCGTCGGGAACCGCTCGGCGAGGAGATATGTCGACTCCAGGCCGACGCGCTCCTCGTCGGCCAGCAGCACGCGCTCGATGTGGATCACTTCGGCGTCGGACGTGACCTGCAGGTCGGCGGCCAGCGCGCTGCCGGCCAAGCGCCGCTCCAGCGTGATCACGGTGCGGCCCGGCCGGATGCCCTGCCGCCGCAGTCCTTCGGTGTAGCTCACCAGGGCCAGCGGCTGCACGAGCTTCGGGCCGGCGACGAACGTGCCGCTCCCCTGCCGCCGGCTGAGCCTGCCCTCGAGCACCAGCTCGCCGACCGCCTGCCGCACGGTCGCCCTCGACACCTCGAACCGCTCGCACAGTTCCCGTTCCGTGGGCAGCACCGATCCTTCGCCGAGTTCCGCGATCACCGCCAGCAGCTCGACCTTGACCGCGTAGTAGCGCGGGACGCGGCCGTGCTCGGGGATCCCGTCGAGCACGGGACCGTCGGCGGACAGGCGGGAATGACGTGAAGGGGCGGGCACGGAATCGACCCTATTCGCTTCCCGGTGCGCCGCGGTTCGCTGTGGCGCGTAACACGGCTGTCACACAGAGGATCACCCGGTTGCCCCCGGCCCTCGCCGACGCCAGCTTTACGGCCGGGAAAGGCTCGGTGAACTCCGGGCCACCTCGGCCTACGGCGTTCGCCGGGTCCGCCGGTGAGAAATCACCCAACCGCCCGAAACATCCGAAGAAAGTTGGTTGTCCCGGTATGTGAGCACCTGGTGTAGTCATGGGGCCGCTGACGGCAACGGCTTCCACTGTGGACACTGGAAGGACTGATCCCCTTGGCTCCCAAGCGCTGGTTCACCCTGCTCAGAAACGTCACCACCGCGGTGGCCGCGGTCGCCGCGGCCGCGTCGTTCGCCACCCCGGCGATCGCGGCCCAGCCGCCGTCCACCGACGTCGTCGGCGGGACCCGGGCCGCCCAGGGCGAGTTCCCGTTCATGGTCCGGCTGTCGATGGGCTGCGGCGGCGCGCTCTACACCAGCCAGATCGTCCTGACCGCCGCCCACTGCGTCAGCCGGACGGGCTCGAACACGTCGATCACGGCGACCGTCGGCGTGGTCGACCTCAACAGCACGAGCGCCAAGAAGATCAAGTCCACCTACGTCTACCAGTCCCCGACCTACGGCACCTCGACCGGCGGCGACTGGGCGCTGATCAAGCTCGCGAGCCCGGTCACCGGCCTCTCGACGCTGCCGATCGCGACGACGACGACCTACAACACCGGCACGTTCACCGTGGCCGGCTGGGGCGCGGCGACCGAGGGCGGCGCCCAGCAGCGCTACCTGCTGAAGGCGACGGTCCCGTTCGTCTCCGACAGCACCTGCCAGGCCCAGGGCGGCAGCTACCCCGACCTCATCCCGAGCGCCGAGATCTGCGCCGGCAACCTGAGCGCGGGCGGGGTCGACACCTGCCAGGGCGACTCGGGTGGCCCGATGTTCCG
The DNA here is from genome assembly GCF_030182635.1 of Amycolatopsis ponsaeliensis. NCBI lineage: Bacteria > Bacillati > Actinomycetota > Actinomycetes > Pseudonocardiales > Pseudonocardiaceae > Amycolatopsis > Amycolatopsis ponsaeliensis. The sequence goes on along the minus strand of NZ_JAPZLD010000020.1, from coordinate 3,928 downwards.
CCGGGACAACGCGAACGCGTGGATCCAGGTCGGCATCGTCTCCTGGGGTGACGGCTGCGCCCGGCCGCACGCCCCCGGCGTCTACACCGAGGTGAGCACGTTCGCGTCGAAGATCGCCGCGGCCGCCGCTTCGCTCTAGCCCGAATGCCATGAGGGGCACCTTCATGGACGTGATGTCCATGAAGGTGCCCCTCATGGCTTTTCAGCGGGTCTTGTCCAAACGGGACAGTGCCTCTTCGTAGCCGGCCACCAGATCCGCGACGACCTCGGCGACCGGGCGGACCGCGTTCATCCGGCCGACGATCTGCCCGACCGGCATCGACACCACGCTCGGGTCGTTCGCCGCGTGGATCCGGTTGTGGGCGTGGGAAACCAGCAGGTTCTGCAGCGGCATCGGCAGCGGCTCGGGCGCGTCCGCCGCGGCCCACGCCTCGGTCCAGCGGGTCTTGAGCAGCCGCGCGGGCTTGCCGGTGTAGATCCGCGTCCGGACCGTGTCCGACGACGTCGCGCCGACCAGCGCCTGCTGCATCGCCACGGACTCGCCCATGGTCTGCAGGTACTCCTCGGTGGCGAGCCACATCGAGCCCATCCAGACGCCGGACGCGCCGAGCGCGAGCGCCGCGGCCATCTGGCGCCCCGACCCGATCCCGCCCGCGGCGAGCACCGGCACGTCGACGGCATCGACGATCTCCGGCACCAGCACCATGGACGCGATCTCGCCGGTGTGCCCGCCGGCTTCGTAGCCCTGCGCGACCACGAAGTCGACGCCGTTCTCGACGTGCCGGACCGCGTGCACGGCCTTCCCGGCCAGTGCCGCCACCGGCACCCCGCGATCGTGGCACTGGCCGATGACGTCGGCCGGCGGCGAGCCGAGGGCGTTGGCGATCAGCTTGATCGGGTGGTTGAGCGCGACCTCCACGTGCGACCGCGCCACCGAGTGGAGCCAGCCGAGCACGCCCGCGCGTTCGTCGGTGTCGTCCGGCAGCGGCGGCACCGAAAGGTCGCGGAGCACCCGGTCGACGAACGCGCGGTGGCCCTCCGGGATGTGCTTCGAGAGGTCGACCTGGGTGCCCTCGGCGGGGATCTTCGCCGGCATCACGATGTCGACGCCGTAGGGCTTGCCGCCGGTGTTCTCGTCCATCCAGGTGAGCACCCGGTCGAGCTCGGCGGCGTCGTTGAACCGGACGCAGCCGAGCACGCCGAGCCCGCCGGCGCGGCTGAGTGCCGCGGCGACGTGCTCCGAGGGCGTGAACCCGATGATCGGCAGGTCGATGCCGAGCCGGTCGCACAGGGATGTCCGCACTCCGTAATCCTCCTCAGACAGGCTGGGCCGTGGCCGGTTCGTGGTCGGCGGCGTAGCGCTGGGCCCACGGGTAGTCCGGCTTGCCGCTGGGCGAGCGGCCGATCTCGTCGGCCAGCCAGACGGTGCGCGGCACCTTGTAGCCGGCGATCTCGCCCCGGACGTGCTGCTCGATCCCGGCGAAGTCGGCTTCGGCGCCTTCGCGCAGCTGGACGACGGCGGCGACGCGCTGGCCGGTCCGCTCGTCCGGGATGCCGATGACGAGCGCGTCGAAGACGTCCGGGTGCGACTTGAGCGCGCCCTCGACCTCCTCCGGGTAGACCTTCTCGCCGCCGGTGTTGACGCACTGGGAGCCGCGGCCGAGCAGGGTGACCGTGCCGTCCTCTTCGTAGCGGGCGTAGTCGCCCGGGACGACGTACCGGACGCCGTCGAGGTCGACGAAGATCGTCTTGCTCTTCTCGGGATCGCCGTAGTAGCCGAGCGGGACGTGCCCGCGGCGGCCGATCAGCCCGACCGCGCCTGCCTTCGGCTCGACCAGGTTGCCGTCGTCGTCCAGGAGGATGGCGTCCTTGCCGAAGCTGACCCGCGGGCCGGCGCTGTGGTCGGAGCCCTTGGCCACCATCCCGATCCCGGTGAAGCCGCTTTCCGACGAGCCGATCGCGTCGGTGATCACGGCGTTCGGCACGAGCGCGACGAACTCCTGCTTCACCGACTGCGAGAACAGCGCAGCGTGGCTCGACACCGCGACGAGCGACGAACCGTCGTAGTCGCCCTCGCGGAACGCCTCGATCAGCGGCCGCGCCATCGCGTCGCCGACGATCGTGAGGACCTGGACCTTGTGCTCCTGCACGGCCTTCCAGATCTCGTGGGCGTCGAAGCGGGGCACGAACACCACCGGGCTGCCGGTGAACAGGGCACCGAACGCGGCCCACTGCGCGGCGCCGTGGATCAGCGGTGCGGCGGGCAGCCGCGTCAGGCTGCCGGCCTTGCCCTGCTCGGCGAGCGTCCACTCGTCCGGGACGTACTCGCCGGTGACGAAGTTGATGCCGCCGCCGAGCGCGCGCCAGATGTCCTCGTGGCGCCAGAGCACGCCCTTCGGGTAGCCCGTGGTGCCGCCGGTGTAGAGGATGTAGAGGTCGTCGTTGCTGCGCTCGCCGAAGTCGCGCTCGGGCGACTGCGCTTCGAGCGCGGCTTCGTAGTCGACGCCGCCGTAGCTCGAGAAGTCGCCGTCGCTGCCGTCGTCGATCACGACAACGTGTTTCAGTTTCGGCGATTCCGGCAGCGCCGCCGCGACTTTGTCGGCGTAGCTTCTCTCGTGCACGAGCGCGACGAGGTCGGCGTCGTTGAAGAGGTACACGAGCTCGCCGTGCACGTAGCGGTAGTTGACGTTGACGGCGATCGCGCGCAGCTTGTACGCCGCGATCATCGCCTCCAAGGCCTCGATCGAGTTGCGGGAGTAGACCCCGATGTGGGATCCGCGTCCCACGCCGTGTGCGGCGAGGTGGTGGGCGAGCCGGTTGGCCCGCGCCTCCAGTCCGGCGAAGGTGACCTGCCGGTCGCCGCACACGACCGCGACGCGCTCCGGCACGGCGTCGACGGCGTGCTCCAGAAGATCCGCGATGTTGAGTGCCACGCCCTCAAAGTAGAACATGTTATCGTTCTGGGCAATGGCACTGCTCCTTCAGGAGGTTTCCGTGGGTGAACCGCACGCGCTGGTCTCACAGGAGGGCCAGACCCTCATCGTGACGATGAACCGGCCCGAGGCGCGCAACGCGATCACCGGCGAGATGATGTCGATCATGGTCGACGCGTGGGACCGCGTGGACTCCGACGACGGGATCCGCAGCTGCATCCTGACCGGCGCGGGCGGCGCGTTCTGCGCGGGCGCGGACCTGAAGTCGATGTCCCGGAACTCACCGTCGAAGGCGTTCGACGCGGGCAAGTTCGACCCGGCGCACATCCCGGGCCTCCTCAAGGGGCGCCGCCTGACGAAGCCGCTGATCGCGGCGGTCGAGGGACCGGCGATCGCGGGCGGGACGGAGATCCTCCAGGGAACGGACATCCGGGTCGCGGGCGCGGGGGCTCGCTTCGGGGTGTCGGAGGCACGGTGGGGGTTGTTCCCGATGGGTGGATCGGCGGTGCGGCTGCCGCGCCAGATCCCGTACACGGTGGCGGCGGACATCCTGCTGACGGGCCGTCACCTGTCGGCCGACGAGGCGCTGGCCATCGGCTTGATCGGCCACGTGGTCCCGGACGGCGAAGCCCTCTCGAAGGCTTTGGAGCTGGCTTCTTTGGTGAACGCCAACGGGCCGGTCGCGGTGCGGGCGATCCTGCGGACGATCCGGAACACCGAGGGGCTCCACGAAGAGGAGGCCTTCAAGCTCGACTCGCAGTACGGGATCGAGGTCTTCGCTTCGGAAGACGCGAAGGAAGGGCCGAAGGCGTTCTCGGAGAAGCGGAAGCCCGAGTTCCGCGGCCGCTGACCCACCCGCAGGATGTCGTGAGTGAGAAACAGTGGTAACTAGTCAGGTCCCCGGTCGTGTGGTGGTTGTCGTGGTGCGATGATCATCGTGTGACCGGGGATGGGCGTCCGTCGTATGACGAGCTTGCTGCTCTGGTGGTCGCGCA